>NZ_VPCK01000050.1:0-1269 GCF_013418255.1 Acinetobacter sp. YH12155 | reverse complement strand
CATTGCTGTCCCACAATTTTTCACAAGAGGAAGCTCATTTGAGCTTCCTCTTGTTTTATGGGTATTTTATCGGGTGAAAATAAAGCTTTTAAAGTTCTTCTTTCAAACAAATTCACTTGAATTATTCTGAGTAAACGTTGAACTGTCCAACCTGTTTTTCCTAAATGTCGAGCGAAACTCACCAATAAATAGGCGATCATCGCAATCCAGATTTGTGTCTGAATTGCGTTCCTGCTGCGGCCTAGAAACGCTTTTAATTTGAGATTCTGCTTAATCGCCTTAAAGAACAGCTCAACTTTCCAACGATCTTTATAAATCGCCGCAATGGTGGAGGCGGCTAAATGAAAGTTATTGCTGAGAAAGCTAAAGTGCTTGCCACTTTGCTGATCTCTATATTCAATTCTTCTTAACACTGGGGCTTTTCTTTTTAGGGCATGTGCGCTATTCAGCTGAATGGTTTCATCTTTTAGAATACCTTTGGATTCAAGCACTGGATGTTGCTGGATCACCTGATACACAGATTTAGGCCTAAAACGTGTGACAAATCCAATGTTTTGAGCAGTCAGATTTGCATACCATTGGTAATCGACATAGCCTTTATCAAAAACTACAATGCTGCCAGCAGGAAACTGGAATTTGCGGCCTTGTACCATGTCATTTTCTTTGCCATTTTCAACTGCAACAAACTCAGGAATATCATTGCTGTGATTCAATCCTATACTGAGTTTCATGCTGGCTTTTGAGTCGTGAACTTTGGCCCATTCACATAAGGAAAGCGACAAGTCAATATGACTGGCATCCAAGGAATACAAGGGATTCTTAAAGCGAAATTTATGAGCTACTTTTGAGTGTTCATAGTATTTAAGCAACTTGTAAAATAGCTGTTGATACAAGGCAGCAGGCTGCTGCTCATTGATTCGTGCCAGCGTGCTTCGGGGAATAGACTTTGCTCCGAGATGACTCAGCTTTTCCTGTTGGCACTCCAAATTGGATTGAATATCTCTCAGACTTTGCCTACAAGAGAATTGAGACATCAATATAGCAATAAACTGATCCCACCGGGAAGCCGCTCTAAATTTCTGTCCAACATGGTGTACTTTAGCAAGTTGTTCAAAATCCTGTCGCACAACAGGTTTAATTAGCTCATGAAATACGGTATTCTGATGTGACAAAACCTGAATCCTGGTCGTTAAAGTGTTTGTTTGCACTCATATTTTAACTGTTAGGACTCAGGTTTTTTTATTTAAAGCAAACTATGGGACAGCAGTG
>NZ_VPCK01000049.1:0-1405 GCF_013418255.1 Acinetobacter sp. YH12155 | reverse complement strand
TTGACATCCTCACCCACCTGAAAGGAGGGTGATTCCTACTGCTAGACGCTTATGCCCAAGCGCAAGTATGTTCTTGGCGGAGTTTAAATCGCGTTGATTTACACTTCCGCATTCACATTCCCATACTCTTATTCGCAAATCTGCTCTACCTTGTATCTTAGTTTGTATAGTGATTAGCTATCACTATATGAAAATTGTAGAGCTTGTGTTCTACCTAAAACTTCTAAGTTTGTCCGAAAGAGTAAGTCTACAATTTTCCCCTAATTACTCCTTTCAACTCTGAACGGTAACTAAGCACTTTGATGCTGTATTCACAAGGTTAGATCGTGATTAGTGAGTAATTAAAACACTAATGGATTGTAGAGGTACACATGATTACATTGGGTATTGATGTCAGTAAAGCCAAAATTGATTGTTGTATTTTTCCTTCTGGTCTAACTGGAAAGAGAAAAACCAAAAGGTTTGATAATGCACAATCTGGTTTTGTTAAACTCGTAAAGTGGTTAACCGAACTAGATGTTAATTTATCAGACACTCGGGCTGTAATGGAAGCTACATCGGTATATCATGAGAATCTAGCTCATTTTTTATATGATATGGAGTTAACAATATGTATCGCTAATCCTGCAAGAGTTCGAGCGTTTGCAAAAGGATTATCAATGCTAAATAAAACAGATAAAGCAGATAGCGAAGCTCTCGTCTATTATGCAAATACTGTTAAGTTAGCAACATGGCAACCTGAGAAAGAAAATGTAAGAATATTAAAGGCTTTAATAAATAGATATGCAGTTCTTGAAGAAGACTTGCAACGTGAAAAGAATCGTTTAGAAAAGGCTCAATCTACTCAAACATTTCCACAAGTATTACTCTCAATTAATATTCGTATTCAACAACTTGAACAAGAGATTATTAGATTGGATGAAACGATCTCTAGTCATGTAAATGGTGATTCAGAGCTAAAAAATGATCTTGCTTTACTAACTACTATTCCAGCAGTAGGAAGGAAAACTGGATTGCTCATGCTAGGGTTATTACGCTCTCATCACTTTGAAAAAGCAAGTCAGGTCGCAGCTTATGTTGGTCTAGTTCCTATACATTTCCAATCTGGCAGTTCGGTCAATAAACGAAGTCGTTTATCAAAAGCAGGTGATAGTAAAATACGCTCTAGCCTATTTATGCCATCTATAGTTGCACTTCAATATAATCCCCATATTAAGGCACTGTATCAGCGACTACGTGAAAAAGGAAAGCCTAAAATGCTGATTGTTAGTGCTGCAATGCGTAAGTTAGTACACCTATGCTATGGTGTATTAAAACATCAAACTGCTTATCAAATATAAGGTAAGTAATTACTAAATTAGGTTGACAGCCAAGACGGTATCTTTCGGACTGCTTGCGGTGATTG
>NZ_VPCK01000048.1:0-2035 GCF_013418255.1 Acinetobacter sp. YH12155 | reverse complement strand
TGTTCCATTTTAGAGATTTGTTTAAGATAAGATATAACTCATTGAGATGTGTCATAGTATTCGTCGTTAGAAAACAATTATTGTGACATTATTTCAATGAGTTATCTATTTTTGTCGTGTACAGAGCGCTTCATCAGAAAACTGAAGGAACCTCCATTGAATCGAACTAATATTTTTTTTGGTGAATCGCATTCTGACTGGTTGCCTGTCAGAGGCGGAGAATCTGGTGATTTTGTTTTTCGACGTGGTGACGGGCATGCCTTCGCGAAAATCGCACCTGCTTCCCGCCGCGGTGAGCTCGCTGGAGAGCGTGACCGCCTCATTTGGCTCAAAGGTCGAGGTGTGGCTTGCCCCGAGGTGATCAACTGGCAGGAGGAACAGGAGGGTGCATGCTTGGTGATAACGGCAATTCCGGGAGTACCGGCGGCTGATCTGTCTGGAGCGGATTTGCTCAAAGCGTGGCCGTCAATGGGGCAGCAACTTGGCGCTGTTCACAGCCTATCGGTTGATCAATGTCCGTTTGAGCGCAGGCTGTCGCGAATGTTCGGACGCGCCGTTGATGTGGTGTCCCGCAATGCCGTCAATCCCGACTTCTTACCGGACGAGGACAAGAGTACGCCGCAGCTCGATCTTTTGGCTCGTGTCGAACGAGAGCTACCGGTGCGGCTCGACCAAGAGCGCACCGATATGGTTGTTTGCCATGGTGATCCCTGCATGCCGAACTTCATGGTGGACCCTAAAACTCTTCAATGCACGGGTCTGATCGACCTTGGGCGGCTCGGAACAGCAGATCGCTATGCCGATTTGGCACTCATGATTGCTAACGCCGAAGAGAACTGGGCAGCGCCAGATGAAGCAGAGCGCGCCTTCGCTGTCCTATTCAATGTATTGGGGATCGAAGCCCCCGACCGCGAACGCCTTGCCTTCTATCTGCGATTGGACCCTCTGACTTGGGGTTGATGTTCATGCCGCCTGTTTTTCCTGCTCATTGGCACGTTTCGCAACCTGTTCTCATTGCGGACACCTTTTCCAGCCTCGTTTGGAAAGTTTCATTGCCAGACGGGACTCCTGCAATCGTCAAGGGATTGAAACCTATAGAAGACATTGCTGATGAACTGCGCGGGGCCGACTATCTGGTATGGCGCAATGGGAGGGGAGCAGTCCGGTTGCTCGGTCGTGAGAACAATCTGATGTTGCTCGAATATGCCGGGGAGCGAATGCTCTCTCACATCGTTGCCGAGCACGGCGACTACCAGGCGACCGAAATTGCAGCGGAACTAATGGCGAAGCTGTATGCCGCATCTGAGGAACCCCTGCCTTCTGCCCTTCTCCCGATCCGGGATCGCTTTGCAGCTTTGTTTCAGCGGGCGCGCGATGATCAAAACGCAGGTTGTCAAACTGACTACGTCCACGCGGCGATTATAGCCGATCAAATGATGAGCAATGCCTCGGAACTGCGTGGGCTACATGGCGATCTGCATCATGAAAACATCATGTTCTCCAGTCGCGGCTGGCTGGTGATAGATCCCGTCGGTCTGGTCGGTGAAGTGGGCTTTGGCGCCGCCAATATGTTCTACGATCCGGCTGACAGAGACGACCTTTGTCTCGATCCTAGACGCATTGCACAGATGGCGGACGCATTCTCTCGTGCGCTGGACGTCGATCCGCGTCGCCTGCTCGACCAGGCGTACGCTTATGGGTGCCTTTCCGCAGCTTGGAACGCGGATGGAGAAGAGGAGCAACGCGATCTAGCTATCGCGGCCGCGATCAAGCAGGTGCGACAGACGTCATACTAGATATCAAGCGACTTCTCCTATCCCCTGGGAACACATCAATCTTACCGGAGAATATCGTTGGCCAAAGCCTTAGCGTAGGATTTCGCCCTCTCCCGCAAACGACCCCCTTTTATCGGCACTGTTGCAAATAGAGATTTGAGTCGATGATGTTCCCTTTAAAAAGTACTTAGAGACCGAAAACCCTGTTGATTAGACACACTTCACCCTGAGGCTGACCATAATAAAATGACGATGCTTGT
>NZ_VPCK01000047.1:0-4609 GCF_013418255.1 Acinetobacter sp. YH12155 | reverse complement strand
CAATTACGCAGAATAATTCGGTACTATTGAACATCAGGACTAGAGTTGTGAGTTTGGTGTGGTAACTCAACTGATGGCTCTAGTCCTCTTATTTTTCAAGTCAATTTCTTATCCGCGATTCAGGTTAGAAATATTGAACGTAAAAATCCCATCTAAGAGGGTGAAGTCTCAGGGTTCAAGGTTCACAAAGGCAAAGACCAAAGGGATCCTGAGCGGATGACAGCAACGCTCTCTTCGGGTGGATATGGGTACTCAGCTTTCAGGATGATTAATTCGTACAAAAAATTTAATTTCTGGTTCTGCAGCAGGCTATTCAGACAATCTTGGGCTAGCTTTCATCATGCGTATAGAACTGTTGAAAAATAATACAATTTTTCTGATGCAAAAATTTATCAATACAGTTTTACTCGATATGAAACAAAATATGATAAGCTGCGCGGCCGGTTCAATTTTTTTGACTGGAAATAAACAGCTTTTTATCAAAACTCTGATCGTTTCGCTGTCAGATTTATCAAATCCTCTCTAGCTGATTGGCTCATTTCACAGTAGAATATGCGCTCTCTTCAAGTCACATTGTGGCGAGGTCCAAAAGATCTGCCCGTGGAGCCAAAATCAGCATGTTTATCGTGGCCGGTGCACCTGCACATTCTTCTTTTAAGAAAACTCAACTATTATCACGTTTATCGTCAATTAGTTCTGTTCAATCTTTCGATAGCCAATGGATCTATCTGTTTGACCAAGCGCTCAACGAGCAGCAGCAACAATCAGCTTTAGAGCTGTTAAATGATGGCGCATCTTTTGAGTTACGTCAGCCTGCCAGTGACGAAGTCCAAATTTTAGTGACCCCACGTGTCGGTACCATTTCGCCGTGGTCATCCAAAGCGACGGATATTTTTGCCAACTGTAATATTCCGGTGCACCGTATGGAGCGCGGATTGCTGTTTACTCTAAAAGGCGTAAAAGCGCTTTCTAAAGAAGCATTACAGATCTTGCATGACCGCATGACCGAAAGCGTATTTACTGACATTGCAGATGCAGCCGCACTGTTCGTGGAAACCGCACCAAAACCGTTAAACTCGATTGATATTCTGGGGCAGGGCAAAGAAGCACTGGTTAAAGCCAATAACGAATTTGGTTTTGCACTGTCTGAAGATGAAATTGATTATCTGACTGAAGCTTTCACCAAACTGGGCCGTAACCCGAACGACATCGAACTGATGATGTTCGCGCAAGCCAACTCTGAGCACTGCCGTCATAAAATCTTCGGTTCAGAATGGACCATTGATGGCGAAGTCCAGCCGTTGTCTTTGTTCCAGATGATAAAAAACACCTATAAAGAATCACCAACCGACGTATTGTCAGCATATAAAGACAACGCCTCGGTGATTGTAGGTTTTGATACCCAGCGTTTCTACCCAACGCAAGAAGAAAACGGTCAATACGTTTATAAATACAAGAGCCAGGCGGCTCACATCCTGATGAAGGTGGAAACCCATAACCACCCAACCGCAATTGCTCCATTTGCTGGTGCGGCAACCGGTTCTGGCGGTGAAATTCGTGATGAAGGCGCAACCGGTCGTGGTGGTAAGCCTAAAGCAGGTTTAACCGGTTTCACAACATCGAACCTGAATATTCCAGGCTTTGAGCAACCGTGGGAAGATAACTACGGCAAGCCATCGCGTATGGCCTCTCCGCTGCAAATCATGATTGAAGGCCCACTCGGTGGTGCAGCGTTTAACAATGAATTTGGTCGTCCTGCGCTAAACGGTTACTTCCGTACCTTTGAACAAAACGTCAATGGCGAAGTCAAAGGCTTCCATAAGCCAATCATGATTGCTGGTGGTTACGGTAACATCCGTCCGGATCATGTCGAAAAAGATGCAATTCAACCGGGCGATCTTCTGATCGTGCTTGGTGGTCCAGCCATGCTGATCGGTTTAGGTGGTGGTGCAGCGTCTTCTGTAGACAGCGGTACCATGGGTGAGAGCCTGGACTTCGCTTCTGTACAACGTGAAAACCCGGAAATGGAACGTCGTTGCCAGGAAGTAATTGATACCTGCTGGCGCATGGAAGATGAAAACCCAATCGTATCGGTGCATGACGTTGGTGCGGGCGGTATTTCAAACGCAATGCCAGAACTGGTCAACGATCATGAGCTCGGTGCGGTACTGGATTTACGTAAGATTCCATCGCTTGAGCCAGGCATGTCGCCAATGGAAATCTGGTCGAACGAAGCACAAGAGCGTTATGTGCTGGCGATCCGTCCAGAATCTTTAGCGCTGTTTGAATCGATCTGTGCGCGTGAACGTTGTCCGTTTGCGGTACTGGGTGAAGCGACTGAAGCGCGTCACTTAACCGTTGAAGATCCACTTTTTGGCAACAAGCCAGTGGATATGCCAATGCAGGTGATGCTGGGCGGTACACCACGTATGAGCCGTTCATATGAAAGCATCGAGCGTAAAGGCGATGATTTTAATGCAGCTCAAGTGACAGATCTGAAAGATGCGATTTACCGTGTCCTGAAAAACCCGACCGTTGCCTCTAAATCGTTCCTGATCACCATTGGTGACCGTTCGATTACCGGTATGGTGGCACGTGACCAGATGGTTGGCCCATGGCAAGTGCCTGTAGCGGATGCTGCAGTAACAACCACAAGCCTGGTGGGTTATACCGGTGAAGCGATGGCCATGGGTGAACGTCCACCAGTGGCATTATTGAACCCGGCAGCGTCTGCACGTTTAGCGGTGGCTGAAGCGATCAGCAATCTGATGTCTGCAAAAATTGACCAGATTGGCGACATTAAACTGTCTGCAAACTGGATGGCTGCTGCAGGTCAAAAAGGTGAAGATCAGGCACTGTTCGAAGGCGTAAAAGCAATTGGTATGGAAATGTGTCCAGCACTGGGCATTGCCATTCCAGTTGGTAAAGACTCACTGTCTATGCGTACCACCTGGAATGACGAAGGTGAAGACAAATCTGTCACTTCGCCAATGTCAGGCGTGATCACTGCATTTGCACCTGTGACTGATGTGCGTAAGACATTAACACCAGAACTGAAAAATCTTGAATCTGTACTGGTACGTATCGACCTGTCTAAAGGCCAATTCCGTCTGGGTGGTTCGATCCTAGCGCAAGTGTACAAAGCGATTGGTTCAGTGACACCAGATGTCGACAGCTTCGATGACTTCAAAGCCTTCTTCGCATTGGTACAAGACTGGAACAACCGTGGCCTGATTAAAGCCTACCACGACATCGGTGATGGTGGTTTATTAGCGACTGTTGCAGAGATGATGTTTGCGTCACGCTTGGGTGTGGCACTGGAAGATCAATCAGTTGCAGGTCTATTTGCTGAAGAAATTGGTGCTGTGCTGCAAATTACCAAAGCAGATTGGGAAACATTACAAGCTGAAGTTGCAGCGTCGACATTGAAAGATGCAATTGCGGTTGTCGGTACAGTCAACAATTCTGACCAGTTGGCGGTAAACGGTTTGGTGCTGGAACGTACTGACCTGCAACAGGCATGGGCAGAAGTGTCTTATCAGATCCAGCGTTTACGTGACAACGTTGAAAATGCCGATCAGGAATTTGCCTTAATTGCAGATAAAGCCCATCAAGGGATTATCGCGCAGCCAACTTATGACCTGAACGAGCCGGTTGAAGCACCGTACATCAACACCCGTCGTCCAAATATGGCGATTCTGCGTGAGCAGGGTGTTAACGGTCATGTCGAAATGGCGGCTGCGTTTGATAAAGTCGGTTTCAACACCGTTGACGTACACATGAGTGACCTGCTGGCGGGTCGTATCAGCCTGGATGACTTTGAAGGTCTGGTCACCTGTGGCGGCTTCTCTTACGGTGACGTTTTAGGTGCCGGCGGTGGCTGGGCAAAATCGGTGCTGTTTAATGCCAAACTGCGTGACCAGTTCGAGAAATTCTTTAACCGTCAAGAAACTTTCAGTGTGGGTATCTGTAACGGCTGTCAAATGCTGTCACAACTAGCACCACTGATTCCGGGTGCAGAGCATTGGCCACGTTTCCATCGCAATACCTCTGAAGTGTTTGAAGCGCGTACTGTGAACGTGCGTGTAGAAAAATCAAACTCGATTCTGTTTGATGGCATGGAAGGTTCAATTCTGCCAATCGCGGTTGCGCATGGTGAAGGTCGTGCTGTTGCCAGCGCTGAAGACTTTGCCGCATTAAATGCTGGCAACCAGATCAGCCTGCGTTATGTCGACAGTCAGGGCAATGTGACCCAGCACTATCCACTGAACCCGAACGGCTCTCCAGAAGGGATTACCGGTGTGACCTCTAAAGATGGTCGTGCCACGATTATGATGCCGCACCCGGAGCGTAACTTCCGCGCCGTGCAACATTCCTGGAAACCTGAAGAATGGACTGAAGATGGTGCATGGTTACGTATGTTCCGTAACGCACGTAAATTCATTGGTTAGTTGACCTTATTTTGAAAAGCCACCTTCGGGTTAATGCCAGTCAGTTAAGAGATTGACTGGCTTTTTCTTGGGTATTTTTGAGGTTTTCCTTTTACAACCCTTGGATAACTCCTCACTCTTCTCTCAGGTATAACATACCGATTAGATTTCTCCATTAA
>NZ_VPCK01000046.1:0-4689 GCF_013418255.1 Acinetobacter sp. YH12155 | reverse complement strand
AAAGCACGTAGTCTTCATGGATTTCTGAGTGGAATTTACGCCTCACTATGTGCATATCAATTAACCCATCAAAATAAGCCAACAATTCAAATTAAGGAATCATCGGCTTAAGCAGGATCCGGGTTATATAGCTTAAATCGATTTCTATGATCAATAATATCCACTGAATCTCACACAACTGTTATACAGTTTCACGTATAATTCCATAAATTGCTCAATAATAAAAGGATGCTACAGATGGGTGCTCGTCATTCACGTTTGATTATTTTAGGTTCAGGACCTGCAGGTTATAGTGCTGCCGTTTATGCTGCACGTGCCAATTTAAAACCGACCTTAATTGCAGGTTTACAACTCGGTGGTCAACTTACGACGACAACAGAAGTAGATAACTGGCCGGGTGATCCGGAAGGTCTGACAGGACCAGCGCTCATGGAACGTATGCAGGCCCATGCAGAACGTTTCGGGACCGAAATTGTCTATGACCATATCAATGAAGTCGATTTAAGTGTGCGTCCATTCGTCCTTAAAGGCGATATGGAAGAGTTCACCTGTGATGCCTTAATTATTGCCACCGGTGCTACGGCTCAATACCTCGGTCTGGAATCTGAAGCCAAATTCATGGGCCAAGGCGTTAGTGCCTGTGCTACCTGTGATGGTTTCTTCTACAAAAACCAGAACGTGATGGTAGTCGGTGGTGGTAATACCGCAGTTGAAGAAGCGCTGTATCTTTCCAATATCGCCTCTCACGTGACCCTGGTACACCGCCGTGACAGCCTGCGTTCAGAGAAAATTCTGCAAGATCATATTTTTGCCAAAGAAAAAGAAGGCAAAATCAGCATTCTCTGGAACAACCAGGTCGATGAAGTCCTGGGTGATGCACAATCTGGTGTGACTGCCGTACGTTTGAAATCTACTGTCGATGGTTCAACCCAGAATGTAGATGTATCTGGTATGTTCGTGGCGATTGGTCACAAGCCAAATACGGGCATGTTTGAAGGTCAGTTAAACTTGCGTGATGGTTATATTCAGGTTCAAAGCGGTACTGCCGGTAACGCAACCCAAACCTCTGTACCGGGCGTATTCGCAGCTGGTGACGTGGCAGACAGCGTCTATCGTCAAGCGATTACATCAGCTGGTTCAGGCTGTATGGCAGCCCTAGATGCTGAAAAATATCTGGATGCCCTAGGTGAATAATTTTGCCTAAAGCACGAGCCGCCCAATCCGGGCGGCTTTTTTATGTATGATAGAGATCTGTTTCGATTCAGAGTAGCTGTATGACCGCACTTGCACCCTCACAATTTATTTTCCCCCATCCTGATGAAGCTGATCCACAGGGTGAAGGACTGATTTGTATTGGTGCAGACCTGTCCCCCTCGACCCTGTTTGAAGCTTATACCCACGGCCTGTTTCCGTGGTTTTCCGACGGTGATCCGATTTGCTGGTGGAGTCCCGAGCCGCGCTGCATTATCCGCCCTCAGGATTATCATCCAAGCAAGTCACTGCTGCGTAACATGAAAAAAGGTGATTACCGGATTAGCATCAATCAGGCCTTTGAACGGGTGATTCGCTGTTGTTCGCTGCCACGGGCCTATGCCAATGACACCTGGATTTCCGAAGACATCATTCAGGGCTATATTGACCTGTTTGAGGTCGGTTATGGCTATAGTGTCGAAGTCTGGGAGCAGGATGCGCTGGTCGGTGGTTTGTATGGCGTCACCATTGGCCGCGGCTGCTTTGGCGAGTCAATGTTTAGCCAGCGCACAGATGTCTCTAAAATGGCGTTTTATACCTTAATGCTGATTGGCCGCGACAACGCCCTGCCCTGGATTGACTGCCAGCTGGTCAATGACCATCTATTAAGTCTGGGCGCCTGTACAATAACTCGCCAAGCATACTTAAAATCGTTACAAGATGTTGTAAAACAGCCGGCGATAGATTGGAAAAAATACCAGGACAGTGTATTTTCAAGTAAAACAATAGCGCAAAACGACTCACTGGATGAATAAATAAAGAGGGATTGCCATGAATTCATATCACCCAAAATCCCTGCTAAATGATTTGCAGTATTACATTACCCCGCCGCACGATTGTAGTTATTTATCTGAAAAATCTGCACGCATGGTATTTTTAGACCCTGCACATAAAATTGATGTCGTAACCCTGTCTGAACTGTCACGCATGGGCTTTCGTCGTAGCGGTGACTTTGTCTATCGGCCGGAATGCCATTTATGCCGTCAATGTCTGTCTTCGCGCGTGCCGGTACACGAATTTCAAATGAACAGCACCCAGAAAAAAGCCTGGAAACGCAATCAGGACCTGCACGTCACCATCCGCTCTACCCAAGAAGCCAATGAACAGCATTATGCGCTGTATGAGCGTTATATTAATGAACGCCATGCCGATGGCGATATGTATCCGCCAAGTCAGGATCAGTTTGAAAAATTTCTGGTGCACAGCTGCACCGACAGTTTCTTTTTAGAGCTTTGGCACCAAGACCGGCTAATTGCGGTCTCGACCTGCGACCTGCTCGATGATGGCCTGTCTGCGGTGTATACCTTCTTTGATCCGGATGAAAACCGCCGCTCCTTGGGCGTATTTGCGATCTTAAAGCAGATTGAACACACCCAGAAACTCGGACTGCCTTATGTTTATTTAGGCTATTGGGTGCCGCATTCCAATAAAATGAATTATAAATCGCAGTATGTACCGCTGGAATTGCTGATTGATGGCCAATGGCGCCGGCTCAACCGCAGCTTAAGCAGCGAAGAAATCCGGCAATTGGGAAACTCTCTCATGACCACCCTGCCCAGTGGTTGGAATAATTCGATTATCAAATAAAACCCAATAATTTTAAAAATTAAGGTGATGAGAAGAGCGCGGCAAAATCATCACTACAGGCTTTAACCATAATAACCGCATGTTCACGTGTGCCATCCGGATTTGGATAATAATTTTTGCGCACATCAATCTGATGAAAGCCAGCTTTTTCATACAGACGGATAGCCGCGGTATTGCTTTCACGCACTTCCAGAAAAATTTGTACCGGCTGATTCGGCAACTGCTCAATCGAATGCTCCAACAGCTGATAACCTAGTCCCTTCCCCTGCTGGTCAGGCGCAACCGCCATCAGCAACAGGTTGGCTTCATCCAGCACCGGCTGCAAAATACAGAACCCGACCAGCTGTCCTTGCTGCTCGATTACGGTACATTGATAGCTGTCTACCGCTTCAGCAAACTGTTTCAAGCTCCAGGGATGGCTTTGTACCTGTTGCTCAATGTTAAATACACTATGGATATCAGCGTGTTGCATTAAACGAATCATCTTCGTTCATCATCGGTCAAAACAAAGTTCGCATTATAAGAGCTCTGGATAAAAAATCGAGCAAAAAAAAGGGCAATTTTCATTGCCCCAAGAGTCAACACCGTTAGAAGCCCAATTTGGCTTTCCATGTGTCCAGCAGACTGACGGTATCTAAATCGTTCGGATGAAAGCCCGGGCGGAAATATGCCAGCATCTCACGGCCCATACCGGTAATAATGCCCTTAGAGGGACTATAAGCATAGGTATAAATGGCCTTGAACGCCTCCAGATTTAGCTGTTTGTCTTCTTTTAACAGACGGAACAGGAAATAGTTTTGCACCACAAATAAGGTCAGCATGGCGGCCACCAGTGAGCTGGTGCGCAGTAAATAGGCTTTGGTGCCTTGGCCGAATACACCCTCAAACACATCATAAGCTACCGCTTTATGCTCGTTTTCTTCAATCGCATGCCACAGCCACATGGTTTTCATGGTGTCATCGCTCATCAGTTCCTGAATATGCGAATTACGCAGCAACTGGGTGGCAATGGTCGCGGTAAAATGTTCCAGTGCGGTGGTTGCAGTCAAATCAACCATTTCTTGGGTAATGCCAAAGGGTTTACCGACACCGGCAAATACCTTACGCGCACCTTGAATCACTTTATCGGTATAACGATCTAAACGTTCTACATCATGGCCATATTTTTGTGCCGAGGCATTAAAGCCAACATGCTCCTGGGTATGCATGGCTTCCTGGCCAATAAAGGCTGAAATTTCTTTTTGCAGCTCCTGATTATCTTTAATTGCCGGGTGGTAACGCACTGCACGTACACTATCAATAAAGAATTTTTCACCGGCTGGAAACAAGGCAGATAAAGCGGTCATAAAATGCGTCAGGCCAGCCGAACCTTGCATCCAGTATTCTGGAACCTGATCAAACTCAAACGCCATACGACGCACAGGGAAACTGGCACCTGCGCGGTTGGTAATATTTACTTTAGCATTCATGACCTCAACTCCTTTCAAGTGAAGCGTCTCACCTGAAACTTTTATTTATTTTCTTCAGCTTTATCTTACGTGGTTCTGATATTGGGATAAGTGCAGTTAAGGTCAGGCGAATATCAGTTTAGGACAGCTTGCAGTTAAATTGTCTGACAATTTAATCTGCAAAGATAAAAAAAGCGTCCCAAAGGGACGCTTTTTTCACACTATAGAAGTGATTATGCAGTTACTTTAGAAACTACACCAGCACCTACAGTACGACCACCTTCACGGATCGCGAAGCGTAAACCAGCGTCCATTGCGATTGGGTGGATTAATTCTACTGACATTTCAACGTTGTCGCCTGGCATAACCATTTCAACGCCTTCTTTCAGCTGGATCGCACCAG
>NZ_VPCK01000045.1:0-5097 GCF_013418255.1 Acinetobacter sp. YH12155 | reverse complement strand
GTTCAAATGGCGATTCAGCGTTTAATTGGTTTTGGGAAAAAAGAAGAGTTTAAGGAAATTTTGGCAATTTTAAGAAAGCAGAATCCTGATAGGATAAGGGTTCTGTGAAATTTGTCGTGTACAGAGCCATTTTTTATTGTGTCTGTCAGGTTAAATTTGAGCTAAATTCTTCTCAGCCCAAATCCGTTTTCCATCAAGTAAAGTTTCAAATGGTGTGCGACCACAACATATTTTTCCTTGATGAGTTCGTTCAGTATTATAGAATTTCAGCCAATCGTCTAGATCAACTTGTAATTCATCCAATGAGCTATAAAGCTTCTTCCTAAACGTAATTTGATAGAACTCCTGTAATATTGTTTTATGGAAGCGTTCACAGATCCCATTTGTCTGTGGTGATGCAGCTTTTGTCTTCGTGTGATCAATATCATTCACTGCTAGATATAACTCATAATCGTGTTGTTCCACCTTACCGCAATACTCAGTGCCTCTATCTGTAAGAATGCGAAGTATTGGTAAATTCTGAGATTGATAGAAATGTAATACACGGTCATTCAGCAAATCCGCTGCGGTAATCGGTGTTTTAGTTGTGTAGAGCTTGCAATGAACAACCTTGCTATAAGTATCAATAAATGTTTGTTGGTAGATCCGTCCAACACCTTTGAGATTCCCAACATAAAAGGTGTCTTGTGCTCCTAGATAACCAGGATGAGCTGTTTCTATTTCACCACAAGCAACGTCATCCTCATGCTTGCGTTCAAGCGCTGCTATCTGATGATCATTTAACTCAATTCCTTCTTGAGCCACTTTCACTTCAAGGGCTTTTAATCGCTTTTTAAAGTTCTCTAAATCATGGCGAAGCCAAATAGAGCGGACACCACTCCCTGAAACGAATACACCCTTCTTGCGTAACTCATTACTGGTACGGTGCTGACCATATGCAGGATATTGAATTGCAAAATCAATAACAGCCTGTTCAGTAGCATCATCTACGCGATTTTTATAATTTGGTACCCGACGGGACTTATTCATCAGTGCATCAATGTCACCAGAATTTACTAGTTCCTGATAGCGATAAAATGTGTCTCTGGACACACCCATCACTTTACATGCTCTAGATACATTCTGAAGTTCTTCAGCTAAATTGAGCAGACCTACTTTGTGTTTGATAATTTGATTGTTAGTATGCAACATAAGAAAGTTACCTTTTTTTGATTAAGATTTCGACACCTTTATCAAAACGGGTAACTTTCTCTTTTTCAAGAAGAATGTACGATCAAGTCTGAACTAATACACTTTAATAGCTAATATTTAATTATTCTAAAATTAACATAATACACGTTATACGAAGCTAAAAAATTGGGACTATCGCCTTAATTTTTATGTATTTTTTAAAATTTAAAGCCTAGATCCGAGTCTAGGCTTTTTCATTTCTTATAACAGCCATTATGTTAAATGCGAGAAGATACTTGTTTTATAAATTCAGTTTTATTTCTTGGCGAAACCATGATTGATTTATGAATACCATCTTTTTTATATTCAATTTTTATTCTATCTAAAGATAAAGCTGGAGCTGATAAAGAGTCTGATGTTTCCTTGATCTTTTCAATGCTACTCAATGGAATTTCCCACTTTAAGAATATACTGTGTATCTTTAATATCTCACCGTCGACAACATAGTATGTTGTTGGAATGGGTAACCAAACCACTAGAGCTAAAGAACTGAAAAGGACAGAAAAAATTATATCTTCATGTAAATTTTGGCTATCAAAATTACTATAGACCAAGGTTAAAAGCAGTAAAGAACTTCCTGTCAAAACTATAATCACCCACCAATCTATTTTTGATTTATATTTTTGCATTATTGAATTTCTCTAAAATTAACATAATGGCCGTTATACGAATTCAAAAAATGGGAGCTATAAGCTCCCATTTTTAGTCTTTAATGCGCTTTTTAGCTTCGTCATAAACTATGCTATCAGCTCGTTTCCCGACTGTGATGAGCAAGATAACTACCTGATCATCTTTAACTTGATAGACAAGTCTGACACCAGCTTTTAATAATTTAATTTTATAGCAACCTGCAAGATCGCCTCTCAGCATATTCTTTGGAATATGTGGCTGCTTTATGACTTTGGCTAGTTTCTTCTTAAATTGATCCCGTATAGCAACAGGGAGTTTTTCCCATTCTGCTGTAAAGTCCTTGTGACGTAAAAGCTTATAAGTCATCTAATGTGACTTCCTCAAACATCTCTTTAGGGTCATTAATGCGCTTACGGACAAGAGCTAACAATTCTTCATCTTCTTCTGAAAGCAAAGCTTTTTTGACAGGTAGTTTCCCAGTCGTAGCAACATACTCAAGAATACTAGTAAAGAAATCTGTAGGTGTAATACCTTGTTCTTTAAGGATGGAATAGGATTTTTCTTTAAGGGCTTCATCGACCCTGAAGTTAACAGTAGCCATCATATCTCCCAGTTATTTAATGTACTAGGAGTACTGTAATGCAAATTGCATTACAAGTCGACTTCGTATAACCGCCATTATGTTAAATAGTAGGGTTTGAGTCATCTTCACTACATGTTTTTAAAGCAAACTCTCGTTGTAAAATTTTTTTAGAGTCTTCTGAAAGATTTGATAGATCTAGATCATCTATTGTTTTTCCAGCAGCTTTTGCATAAGCCCATAGTGGAGGACATTTCATTTTTAGCCACTATGCGGATGATTACAATTGTAATCTTCGATCCCACTTGGAAAACATCTCATGACGGTTTCAGCATCCAGCACATCATTCAAGTATACATAATCCACTTTAAACGTCTTTACAAATGCTTCAGCCATCCTATTGCTTTGTGGACTGCGAATCGCTGTTATGCAAATACGAAATCCTAATGACTGAGCAAAAGTACGTCTTGGACGAGCAAGGGCTCTATGTCCAAGCAAATGTATGAACCATTCTACTTGTCCCAACCTGAGTAACCTTCCCTTATGCGAATTGTTCTATGGATTTCCTACTTGGATTGATGTTCGTAAGCACAACATGCTGTACGAACGTGAATCTAATTAGGAAAAATTCACAAAAAAAACAAATACAACAATATTTTTTAATAAAAACACTAATCCCTAGTAAAAAATATTATAAATATTATCAATAATATATAAAAATTATGCATGTTTTTTAATCAAAATTATATAATTCCGATAATAATACCATTTACAAAATAGAATAATCATATGATGATATTGGAAAATTCTTAGAGGTTGATGATCAATGAAAATGAAAGTGAAAGATTACGTAGATGCACAATTAGAAGAGTACAGAGGATCTGATTCAGTCAATTTCTACTGGTGTAATAATAGTCAGACAGGTGATGAAGAAAGGAGTGGTGGCTTCATTTGGTCACCATTCGAGAATGCGGATGGAAGCTTCAATATGTCATATCAACGTATGACTGAGGTCCAACCAGGTGACATCATTTTCTCTTATGCTAAAGGTCAAATGCAGGCTATAGGTGTTGCAAAAACTTCAGCTTACAAAGCACCAAAACCTCATAAGACAGTAGAGTACTGGTCAACAGATGGATGGAAAATAGATGTGGACTTCTCTACTTGCGAAAAGAAGATTAAGTTGAAACCATTCATAGATGAGTTCAAGCATCTCTTACCAGCAAAGTATGCTCCTATGAATTCACTGGGAAATGGTAATCAAGGATCTTACCTAGCTAAGATCGACCTTGGTTTAGCATCATACTTACTCAACAAACTAGCCATTACTAAAATCTACGATCTTGATCTAAAAGATGCTCTAAGTGATGTTCCTGAGACATGCAAGCAAGTCATGACATTCCAGCGAATTGGTCAGGCCGCATTTAAAAAGTCTCTAATGGATGTGTACCAAGGACGTTGCCCAATTACAGGTATCACTGAACCAACTTTGTTACGTGGCAGCCACATTAAAAGATGGGCTGATTCAGATAACTCTGAGCGATTAGACCCTCATAATGGCTTCCTTTTTGCTGTGCATATTGATGCTCTTTTCGATAAAGGGCTCATTACTATTGATGATGATGGGCGTATCTTGTCATCTGACCAGAAGGTGCATGATCTTCTCCTACAAATGAACGTAGATACCACAGCACAAATACCTCTTAGTCGAGAAAACAAATACTATTTAGTCTGGCACCGGAAGCACCTATTCAAGGGGTAACTACACTGTCCGACACAAAAACCAGGCCCACTCTATACTGAGTGGGCCGTCTTATTTGAATCGTGCAACTCGGTACACAGTTGCAATACCATAACTTACTGCCTTCGCGATTTCCTCTTTCAATAATGGGTATGCACAGGCAGTTAGTACTTGCTGGACTGCAGTAATTTTAAAGTTTTCCTAAAATTAACATAATACACGTTATGCGAAATTAGAAAAATGAGTTTATTGCACTGATATTTATCTGTTTTTTAAATTTTAGACCTGGGTTGGTGCCCAGGTTTTTTTATTGCGTATAACAGCCATTATGTTAAATAGGGCTTTTAAAATTATTCTTCAATAGAGTTTCCATCAAGGTCATATAGCTTTACTTCTCTTGCACCAGTATTAAGAAATAACTCCTTAAAAGCTCGTATTTCAATCTTAGTTAAATTACCTTGTATCGGCTCCATTATTTGGACAATCGTAATAGGAGCTGTAAACTTGAAAAAAGATAAACCGTTAGAATGGTGTCTCATTAAAGCTTTTAATGTTGTTGTAGCGCTTTCAAAATCTGCCAAAATCATTCTTGGGTGATCATAAGGTGATTTAGGAATTTCAGTTGCTTTGACTGTGCCATTCTCTGCCATCAAACTTATACGGTTTTTATAAAAATGTATCCATATTGCTTTAGGATATTTTTTTAAATCGTCTCTTATCATTTTAGTTCTTAACTTGGATGTTCATTTAATTATAAATATATATTTTTTTTAATTTCAATTGGATAATTCGGCACTGTTGCAAATAGAGATTTGAGTCGATGATGTTCCCTTTAAAAAGTACTTAGAGACCGAAAACCCTGTTGATTAGACACACTTCACCCTGAGGCTGACCATAATAAAATGACGATGCTTGT
>NZ_VPCK01000044.1:0-5188 GCF_013418255.1 Acinetobacter sp. YH12155 | reverse complement strand
ACGAAAAAAAACCCGACTGCAATCGGGCTTTTCTTCGGCAACTTGCTGAGAAATTAATCTCAACTAGAGCACAGTTATCTTGAACCCTAATTGTAGCCTAGTTGAGCCAAATAATTCAAATTTTTTTGAAGGACAACATGGCTCTAAAAAAACAGCTAGACCTGTTTTTCAACGATCTTGCGTACTATCCGCACTGCACAGATGATTTTGCGGATGGACAATACAGAACGAAAAAAACAGAAGCAATTAGAAAGAAATACATTGAATTCAACCAACCTTGTTTGGTGTCTTACTTTGTCTTTGATCTCGATTACCCTGAATCTGCACTTGCTTGGCGAGAAGAAAACTTGCCTGAGCCTTTTTGGGTAGCACAGAACCCGAAAAATGGGCATGTACATATATGCTACCGTTTATTATTTCCCTATCCCACAACGGAAATCGCAAGCATTAAGCCAATGCAGTACGCTGCAAAAATTCAGGCTGCTATGGCTCGAAAACTCAAAGCTGATGCAGGGTACAGCCGAAAACTGACCAAAAACCCCTACAATCCCGCTTGGCGGACGATGTATTTCACAGATAAATCGTACTTGCTCGATGAGCTTGCCGATTATGTTGTGGTTAAAGCACTTAGGAAAAGCGAGCAAGAGCAAGGCTTGGGGCGTAACTGCACCATGTTTCAGCAGGGCGCATCATGGTCGTATAAAGCTGTTATAGAGTTTAAAAAGGCAAATGCCCCTTTCCAACTGTGGCATAACGCTGTCAAAGACCGCCTAAAGGACATTAATGCAGGTTTCCCCGAAGCACTACCTTATTCAGAAGTTAAAGCCACAGCAAAGAGCATAGCAACGTGGGTATGGCAGAGATTTAGTGAACAAGGCTTAAAGCAATGGCACGCTGAGAAAGGGCGTAAAGGTGGGCAAAAATCTAAACGTGGAGCTAAAGCTGATTCAGAGCGTTCAACGAAGCCTTGGGAAGCTATAGGAATATCACGCAGGACGTACTACAACAGAAAGAAAAATGGCACTCTGTAAGTTGCACCAAATAAGCTATATCAGATATCCCTTCGAAGAGGGGGTATTTTGGGTGTCAATATGGTCAATTTTAAGAATGTTCCACGATCTAAGCCTAGGCTATTTTTAGCTGTTTCTGAATGATCAATTTCTTTATCCGAAGTTTCATAATTTAAAGAGAGTTTTACGTTGTTTCCTAAATTAAGATTTAAAGAGTTTGATGAGAATTGGAAGGAAGTCACACTAAAAAATTGTATTACTTCAATTGATTCAGGTTGGAGTCCTCAATGTGAAAGCTACCCTGCTAACTCAAGCGAATGGGGGGTTTTAAAAACGACTTCAGTTGATTGGAGTGGCTTTAATTCTTCTTTTAATAAGAAACTACCTTTAGAGCTGACTCCTCGAAAGGAAATAGAAGTTAAACCTTTGGATATTTTGGTTACACGAGCAGGGCCTACGGAACGAGTTGGGGTTGTTTCAGTTGTTCCTCATTCAGTTCGTTCAAAACTGATGATTTCAGATAAATTAATTCGCTTGAAATCAAATGAAGAAAACAATCCTCTATTTTTAGGCATTAGTTTATCTTCAGTAAAATGTCAGAATCAGTTGCAGTCTAAAACTTCAGGATTAGCAAAGTCACAAACTAATATTTCCCAAAAAATATTGGGTGAAGTTCTTTTAAAACTGCCTTCAAAAGAAGAACAAACCAAAATCGCTTCTTTTCTTTCCGCAGTGGATGAAAAGATTAGTCAACTGACCAAAAAACATGAGCTGCTGAGTCAATACAAACAAGGCATGATGCAGAAGTTGTTTAGTCAGCAGATTCGTTTTAAAGCAGATGATGGAAGTGAGTTTGGGGAGTGGGAGGAAAAAATCCTTTCAGAGATTGCAGAGATTATTGGTGGCGGTACACCATCAACTAATAATGAAGAATATTGGAATGGTGACGTAGTATGGCTAACACCATCTGAAATAAGTAAAAAGTTTATAGGTGAAAGTAAGCGAACAATTTCAGAACTTGGCGTTCAGAAATCTTCAGCAAAAAAACTTCCAGTAGGCACTATTCTTTTTACTTCGAGAGCAACTATTGGTGAAGTAGCAATTGCTATTGCAGAAGTAACTACAAACCAAGGGTTCCAATCATTTATTGTTAAAGAAAACACTTTGAATGAGTTTTTATATTATTGGCTTGTAAATAATAAAAAATCATTTATTGAACGAGCGAGCGGTTCTACTTTTCTGGAAATCAGTAAAAGTAAAATTCAACCAATGGAAATTTTACTTCCTTGCATAGAGGAGCAGACCAAAATCGCCAATTTTCTATCTGCCATTGACCAAAAAATTGAAGTCGCAGCACAGCAAATTGAACAAGCTAAAACGTGGAAAAAAGGCTTGTTGCAGCAGATGTTTGTTTAAACCTTTTTCATTTTACGCACAGTTTGCGCTAGATTTAATTTTTAGAGTGATGGATTGGTGATTCTATATCTAAGCAAAAAAGTCGCTTAAAAAGCAAATGGTGAGCATTTAGAGCCATTCATTAATTTCTTTTTACCAAAAAACTAAAAGGCGAGCATTTTTTTACAGAATGCTCAAACTGGGAATCAGTTTTTAGTTGTTATCCACCAACTGCTAGCTTGGGCTACCAATCCTTTGATGTTTTAACGTGCATCACCATTGCCGTGCCAACGCCTAATTTTTCTTAGTAGCCAAACTTTGAAAAATTAAATTTGCTGTTTTTCAGTGTTTTACATTACAGAAGCCAATCTGTTAGGGAAGCCAATCCCAAGCAAAACACTGTTTTAGATATTTCACATCAACCACCATCGGCTCAGACTTTCCCGATTATCACCACTTACGTTTTTATTCGCTCGGAGTGACTGCAACCCTTAAAAATCAAGGGTTTTGTACTAATCTGATCTCCAACACTCATAAAGATTCTCACGAATCACGACCTTGCATGTTGCCTGCACTGTTTCCAGATGCCATGCTCAAAACGGTCTTGAGTGCGTCCCAAGTTATCCAATTTTGTCTTAACGTGTAGATCGCTTATCTGCTGAATTTGCTCTGTGTTCCATGTTCCGCCCCCCGTAGTTCCAAGAATTTAGGGGCATTAATACAGTTTACAAATCGTCAAAGCAGGTAAAGCACTTTCACTACCAAATGCGAGTTTGACCGTTAACAACGGCTGACACGCAATTACAGGCTTGAGCTATCCATTGATCTCAACTTAGCAATGTGGAATGTCGTCACGACAAATTCACCAAATCACTGTTTGAGTACCGAGTACGCCATCTTTCAACTTGCACCCCTGTTACGTCACCGTAACCGCAAAAGCCCACCTGTTGGCCATACGTCTGTCATCGCTAACAGCTCGTAGGGTTTCTTAACGAGTTTATCAATCCTTGAAAACTCTCAACCTCTCAAAATTGGCAGGGTTGATCTAGTCGCCTAGATTCCCGTGTCCTTGTCGCCCAACTACAGCTCCCCCGACCTAAAAAAATCGAATGGAATGAGTAGAAAAGGGGAATCACACCCCTCAGCCCTCGTTGCAGCCGCGCCAGCTAGGTTTCCCACGCACGCAGCTACACCGATGTAATTTATCAAAATGGCAGTAATGATAAATCGGCAGATGCTGATTCTCGAAAGGTTGGCTAAACCCTTGAGAATCAGATAAAAATATCTAAAAAACAAAGGTTTGGCAGACCTAATAAAAACAGCAATATCTAAAATCAAAACTATCAGATTACAGTCATGTAGTCAAATCGCAGGAACTACATAATTGTTAAATTCCATCATGTAAAAAATAAGAAAATTTTAAAAAAATTTAAGGTATTAAATTCTATAATTTAAGATTTAATCACCTTAAATCACTATTGTTAAATTCCAATAAAAAAGCTATTTTTAACATAAAACCGCTATTTGGATGCTGTGATGATCTATTTTTCAATGTTTTCTACACTTGCGATGCAAAAGCTACAAGATGAAATAACAAGATCGAATTGTGTTCTTTTTGCTGAGCTTGATATGGAATTTCATGATGACGAGGAGTTTATAAACTTTGTTGAGAAATGGACTGAGCGTTATCAACTCACAATTTCCCCAAAAGAACGCTTTAAGCAAAAGAAAAAAGGGCATCCAACTTTTGATTTAATCATCAAGCCGAACCTTGTTGGTGATGATGCTTTCACTAAAGATTTAATTGAAATTGCTAAAAATGAACCTGAAAAATTTACTCGTTCAGACTTTGATTTTTTAAATCATTCCGAGAGTTATTTAGAAATGAAGTTTTATCTTTTTTGCAATATTGATACCCCTCAAATCTATGACGGTCTTATACCAATTGACCAAGTGAATAGTACGCTTAAAAAGTATATTGATGGTGCTGAAAAATTTTCTTATGTCTTTGATTCACCAATTAAATTTGGAAATTATGAGCTTGTACGTTTAACTCAAAAGCGCTCAATCAAAGACGATTTAGAGGGGCGTGAAAAAAATGCTTCCGATTGGACTTGGAGGATTGGATCTGAATCTTATAGCAAGGTGCAGAAACAGGGTGAGGTACTGATTAATCGTTGGAATCAGTGCATTGAAAAATCTGAGGAAGAAAAACAGGCATATTTTGAGAAGCATTTGAAAATTTTAGAGGGCTATCTTGGTTTCAGAGGTGTGCGTAAACAGGTCGGGACATTATGGGCTAAGGAACGTAAGGTTTTTAAGGCTAAATATGGCGAAAAATATTTACCCTATTATCGCCCTTTAAAATTGAAGTATGTGCAACGGCTTAAATCAGGACTTAGAGCTAATGCAGAGCCATTGGAGATGATTGAATACATGAAAAAAGCGATTCAAAAAGCAAGCAAATAAAATGGTTTTGGTTTCTGGTTGAACACACCAGGATTTTTTTCAAAAATCTTGGTGTGTTCAGCAAAACCAAACTCAAACCTTTTAAAAACAGCAACATACATTTTTGTTTGTTGTGCATTTTTTTAATAATTCGCAATAAAATGAATAACTTAACAAGGTTGTAAAATTGGTGTACACTTTTCCGCAGACGAAAAAAAACCCGACTGCAATCGGGCTTTTCTTCGGCAACTTGCTGAGAAATTAATCTCAACTAGAGCACAGTTATCTTGAACCCTAATTGTAGCCTAGTTGAGCCAAATAATTCAAATTTTTTT
>NZ_VPCK01000043.1:0-7154 GCF_013418255.1 Acinetobacter sp. YH12155 | reverse complement strand
AGTATGGGAATGTGAATGCGGAAGTGTAAATCAACGCGATTTAAACTCCGCCAAGAACATACTTGCGCTTGGGCATAAGCGTCTAGCAGTAGGAATCACCCTCCTTTCAGGTGGGTGAGGATGTCAACCGTTTACAATCTCTACAGACCTGAACACAGGGCAACATACGCTCACTGAACACGGACAGGACTTGGACATTGCAGGGCTTGGCTTGCTCTATGTTAGGTAAGTCTTCACTTGGCAAGATGATATTCCAGTCTTGTTAATAACAATGATCCAGGGAGTTTCAACATGACCAATACTAATCGTCCTGTGACTGAATTTAGCCATAAGACCTCAACAGAATTACCACAAGAACGAAGCCAGGGTTTAAATGTCGACCCGACCGATGTCAATGCACGTCCAGATTTGGACACCAATCGTGTCCCGGATATGAATGAAGCAGGCGATCATCCTGTTGGCACCAGTGTCGGTGTATTAGGGGGCGCGGCAACCGGTGCGGCCGTGGGTGCTGCAGCTGGACCGGTCGGTGCCGTAGTGGGCGGTATTGCCGGTGGTGTGGTCGGTGGATTGGCCGGTAATGAAATTGCCGATGCGATTGATCCGACTGCAGAAGATGTATACTGGCGTGATCAGTACCAGAACCGTCCATATTATAATGAAACCCGCAGTGTCTATGCCGATGTCGACTATGATCGTGATTATCGCGGCGCCTATCGACTGGGCTATGAAAACCGTCCTTTATATGAACAAAATGTCGATTTTGACCGGGCCGAGCCAGAACTGCGTACCAAATGGGAACAGATGAAAGGCGATTCCCGTCTAAACTGGGAAGAAGCTAAATTTGCAGCCAAAGATGCCTGGCAACGTGTTACCCGTTAAAGCATTCAAGACACTATCAGGCCAATAAAAAACATCTCCGCGGAGATGTTTTTTTATTGTTCTCGCTTAGTGACTGGTCATTTCCAGCACCAGTTGATTAATTAAATCACCGGCTTCCATGTCACGAATCAGGCCCACGTTGGCACCGGCCCAGAATGCGCCAAATCCCTGTTCGCCTTGCTGGCTGGCTGCGGCATGTAACTGCTTGCCAATATCATAGGTATAGGGATAGGTCGGTACCGGCGGACGGTTTGGCGTATCCACCAGACGGTGCCACTGATTGACCAGACCACGTGCCGGACGGCCGGAAATTGAATCGGTAATTTGGGTACAGCTCTGGCTAAATAAAGCCTTGCGATACGCCTCATTGGCATTGGAAGATTTACATTGCACAAAGGCGGTCCCGAGCTGTACCGCGACTGCGCCAAGGTTCATGACACGTTGTGCATGTTGACCATTCATAATTCCACCAGCCGCAACCACCGGAATCTGACAGTGCTGGGTCAGTAAAGTCACTAAATCTACCGTGCGGATACCGCCATCAATAGCGGCATTAAACAGGCCACGATGACCGCCAGCCTCTACGCCTTGGGCAATAATAATATCAATACCCGCCGCTTCAATGGCTTGTGCTTCGGCCAGATTGGTGGCAGAGACCATGGTGATAATCCCGGCCTGTTTTAGCGCCTGAATCTGATGCGCGTGCGGAATACCAAAATGAAAACTCACCGCCTGAGGACGGGTTTCCAGCACCAGATTCAGATAATCATCATTGCTTAAAAAACTAGGATACAGATTTTTGAGCTGGGTCGGCAGCGCTACGCCATAATGGACAAAATGCGGACTTAAATAATCCAGCCAGACCTGAGCAGCAGCTTCATCCAGCGGCTCGGGTTGATGACAGAAGAAATTGACCTGAAAAGGGCAGTCGGTCAGGTCCTGGGTTTTTAAAATCTGTTCTCGGGCAGACGCCACTGAACTGGCCCCTAAACCCAGTGAACCCAAGCCGCCCTGGTTGGAAACTTCGGCAGCCAGTTCAGGTGTCGAAACACCGGCCATCGGCGCTAAAAAAATAGGATGTTTAATGCCGAGCTGTTCCAATATAGACATGCGATTTCTCCTTATTCTTCCTACACTTTGCCCAAGCTGAACAAAATTAGCAAATCATAATCATTATTTATTTTTTAAATAATCTGCCGGTTCTTACACAGCAGTTACATTCGTTGCGACAAGCTGGGTCGTGCTAACGCATCGGCTTGCTAGGCGCAACATTTTCGCTTTTTTATAATCAGCTTATCTCCTGATTTCTGCTGAAACGCATGTCTGAACGTATCCGTGAAAAACTGCAAATTTTAGCCGATGCTGCCAAATATGATGTGTCCTGCTCATCGAGTGGCAGTCGGCGCAAAAATAAAGACCAAGGGCTGGGCAATACCGGTAATGGCATCTGTCACAGCTATACCGAAGATGGGCGCTGTGTTTCGCTGCTTAAAATCCTGTTCTCCAATGTTTGCATTTATGACTGTGCCTATTGCGTGTCGCGGCGTTCCAATGATGTGAAACGCGCAGCCTTTACCGTACAGGAAGTGGTCGATCTGACCATAAATTTTTACCGGCGCAATTATATTGAAGGGCTGTTTTTAAGTTCCGGTATTTTTAAATCGGCCGATTACACCATGGAACGAATGCTACAGGTGGTGAAAAAGCTGCGGCTGGAAGAAAACTTTAATGGATATATTCATTTAAAAACCATTCCCGGCGCATCTCAGGAAATTATTACCGAAGCCGGTTTATATGTTGACCGGATGAGTATTAATCTGGAAATGCCGACCGAAGCCGGACTACAGCAGTTTGCCCCGGAAAAAAGTCATGCCGAAGTGCAGAAGGATTTGGGTATTGTCCGCGATCGCCTGATTCAACTAAAAGATGAATCGAAAATCATCAAATCGGTACCGAAGTTTGTTCCGGCCGGACAAACCACGCAGATGGTGGTGGGTGCACATAATGAAACCGACCAAGACATTATTATGATGGCCGATCGGCACTACAAAGAATTCAAGCTAAAACGGGTTTATTTTTCTGGTTATATTCCAATTAATACACAGGAAAAGGCCTTGCCCGCTGTCGGTTCAGCGCCGCCGTTGCTGCGTGAAAACCGGCTCTATCAAAGTGACTGGTTAATGCGTTTTTATGGTTTTGCTGCGCATGAACTGGTGGATGATCAACATCCCAATTTAGACCTGGATGTCGACCCGAAATTGGGCTGGGCACTGCGTCATCCAGAGGCTTTTCCGGTAGATATCAACCGTGCCGACTACCAGTTGATTTTACGGGTGCCGGGTATAGGCGTGCGTTCGGCGCAGAAAATTGTGCAGGCGCGCCGGTTTGGGCACATTCATATAGATCAGCTAAAACGCATGGGCGTGGCCTATAACCGTGCCCAGCATTTTATTCGCTGTGCCGACAGCCCGAAATTTAAAAAAGAGCCGCCAGCGCAGCAGATTCGCCAGCAGATTTTACAGTCGGGGCAATCCAAATATCAGCAGCAGCTCTCGCCACAACTGGGCTTTGCTTTTTAATGGCCACCTACTGCTTTGATGGCACGCTCACCGGCTTGCTTTGCTGTGTGTTTCGGGCATTTCGCTTTCAAGAGTTTGATGTACACATTACCGCCAATCCGCAGTCCCAGCATGGCCTGTTTGATGAGTTTATTGTCGTGTCTTCACAGGATGTGCAGGGGCAGCGGGTCTGGCAGGGCTTGAAACAGAAAATCCAGCCCGGCAGCTTGCGTCAGTTTTATCTGTGCTTTTTGTCGGAGCAGGAACAGGCCTTTCAGCATCTGTTTGATTTTTGCATTTATGTTTTTCAACACGGCCATGCGGTGGATGGTAATTATGGCCATCCGGCGGTGTTGGGCATGGCACAGTGGGCCAAGCAGGTGGGCCGGGAAAAACATCGCATGGAAGCTTTTGTACGCTTTAAAAAATGTCAGGATGGTCTGTTCTTAAGTCTGGTGCGGCCAGATTTTAATGTATTACCGCTGATCGAGCGGCATTTTAAGGCGCGTTACCAAGATCAGCGCTGGCTGATTTATGACGAACAGCGTGATTACGGCATTTATTATGATCTGGATGATGTGCATCAGGTTCAGATGAATGCCCGGCAGCTGGATCTCCAGCTGGACAGTGGCCACAGTCAGGCCTTTAGTATCGAGCTGGATGCTGAAGAATTTTTATATGACCAGCTGTGGAAAGATTATTTTCACAGCGTCAATATTCAGGCACGGCAGAACATGAAGCTGCATATTCAGTATGTACCGAAACGTTACTGGCGCTATATGAATGAAAAGTCGCTCTAACTTTCATCCCGGCCGGTTTCATCAGTATAATGCCCGGGTTGTATCGTGGAAAAGGTAAAAGCATGAAGGGGTATGTAGGGGCTGTTTTGCTCACAATAACAGGTTTGACAGCATGTGGACCACATGAGGCAGAGCAGGTACAGGTCCAGCCTGAACAGTACCAGGTGGCCAGTGCAGAGCAGCTACAGCAGCGCTTTAGTGCCTTAAACCGTCAACTGGAAGCCGATTTTCAGCAGTTTAAGCAGCTGGAAAGTATTGCCTTTGCCCAGCAGTTTCCTTTAGATGCCGATAATCTGATGACCTTGAACCAGCATCTGGTCAGCAGTACCGCCTTAAAGCCGACCAAAGCCGGCTATTGCGATATGATGAATGGCTATTTTGCCGAGATGTATCGTCTTGGACATTATAATCTGGAACTGCTTGATCAGATCCAGCTGCCCCAGGCTCAACAGGAAAATTTAAAGCAGAATTTTGCCAATGCCGACAATTTTTATGATTTTATTTTAAACCGCTATACCAGCTATCGTCAGGTGCAGCAAACCATGAATTATGGCTGTAACCTGAAAGCGGCTTTACAGTAAACACAGCCCTAAGGTAAAAAAACCGCCCGATTTGCTGGGCGGTTTTTTTATAAAGGTGTGACATGGAACAACGAGCCAATCCAGTGTGCGAATAGCATGGCCACCACGCCCCAGACCGTGACCCGCAAGCTGCCTCTGAGCATGGAGGTGCCGGCAAAATAGCTGGACAGGGCACCGAGTAAGGCCAGCGATAAGACACCTACAATCACAATGCTTCGGTCCAGATATTCCACCGGACTAAAGACAATGGTCAGTAAAGGCAACAGCGCCCCTAAAGAAAATGCAATCGCCGAGGATGCCGCCGCCTGTACCGCATTGGCGGCAGTATTTTCATGAATGCCGATTTCATCGCGGGCGTGGGCGGCTAGGGCATCTTTGGCGGTCAGCTGTACCGCCACTTCATGCGCTAGCTCAGGCGTCAGGCCGCGCAAGGTATAAATATGGGTCAGTTCTTTTAGTTCCAGATCGGGGTTTTTACGCAGTTCTCTGGATTCCATGCGCAGATCAGCCTGCTCGATATCTTCCTGGGATTTGACCGAAATATATTCGCCGGCAGCCATGGAACTAGCGCCTGAAATCAGGCCGGCAATACAGGTAATCAGCAGGGTCTGGCTGGAAGCACCACTGGCCGCCATCCCGATCACCAGACTGGTCACTGAGATAATCCCATCATTGGCCCCCAACACCGCAGCACGTAACCAGCCCGTTCTTAAAATATAATGTTTTTCATGATGATGTGAATAACTCATAGCCCGCCTGATTTCTTATTGTATGCGGCTATCTTAACCCAGAGATGCAAAAAGCCCCAACTTTTGGGGCTTTTTTAACAGCGAGTCAGGAATTAACAGCCGGTCAGCTTTTCCGGTTGTGGGCGTTCTTCCGAGAAGAAGAATGGACGCAGTTTGACCCCAATGCCATTGCCAATAAAGGCAAATACCAGCCACAGCCAGCCATGTAAACTGCCAGAGGCAATACCACTGAAATAGGCGCCAATATTACAGCCATAAGCCAGGCGTGCGCCATAACCTAACAGCAAACCGCCAACAATCGCTGCCATCAGCGAGCGTTTTGGAATATTAAAGTTCGGTGCGAATTTACCGGCCAGACTGGCTGCCAGCAGGGCGCCGAGCATAATCCCGAAGTTCATCATCGAGGTAATATCAAACCATAACGACTCTGTCAGTGCTTTGGCATTGGCTGGTTGCTGCCAGTAGCTCCAGGAGGCTACATCAACACCCACAAAACTGGCCGATTTGGCGGCCCAGACGGCCAGCGCAGAGGTTACGCCCCAAGGACGTCCAGCCAACGCAAGAGTAGCGAAGTTCAGCAGGGTCAGGATGATACCGCCCCACACCAACGGCCACGGGCCACGTAAGAAGCGTTTCCAGCCCTGATACTGTACAGCCGGTTCAACCTCCAGACTGCCATGACGTTTCTTTTCATACCATACGGTAACCAAGGCAATCAGGGCAAACAGCACAAAGTTCAGCAATAACGCCGGCATCACACCTAAGCTGGTGACCAGTGAAATAGGTGCCAGATGCGGCAGGTTAAACCACCAGTCTAAATGCGTGGTGGCAATCAGTGAGCCTAAGCAGAAGAATACCAGTGTTACCAGCATGCGTGCGCTACCACCACCCACGGTATACAGCGTACCAGAAGCACAGCCGCCGCCGAGCTGCATGCCAATACCAAAAATAAAGGCACCAATCATCACCGACATTGACACTGGGCTAACAAAACCATTGACCGAATTGCCAAACAGTTCACCTGCACCTAAGGCTGGGAAAAACAGCAGTACTGCCAGACCAAGCATGATCATTTGTGCACGCAGACCGCGACCACGACCTTGCTTGATAAACACCCGCCAGCTTGAGGTAAAACCAAAAGAAGCATGGTACAGGGTCATCCCCAGTGCACCACCAATCAGGAATAATAGTGCCTGGTTAATGCCCACCACCTGATAGGCGCCAATACAGCCAATAAACAATAACACCAGCGCGACCCAGATCGAGCGATTCGACCGGTCGGCTTTTGCAGCAATAATAGACATAGACAATAACAGGGAGAGAAATCAGAATCCTGAGTATTTTAGTGGAAATTTAAACTTTTAACCTGATAGAAACAGTCATTTAAGCTATTTTTAATTTGAAATTTCTAATTTAAAATATTAGTAAAATGAATAATAAAAAAAGCTCCCGGAAGGGTAATGCCAGTCAGTTAAGAGATTGACTGGCTTTTTCTTGGGTATTTTTGAGGTTTTCCTTTTACAACCCTTGGATAACTCCTCACTCTTCTCTCAGGTATAACATACCGATTAGATTTCTCCATTA
>NZ_VPCK01000042.1:0-7599 GCF_013418255.1 Acinetobacter sp. YH12155 | reverse complement strand
CAATACCAGCGCACAGCCCAAAGAATGATTTCGCCCTGAAAATGCCGACCATGGAAAGGATTCATATGCTGCACCTTTAGCTAAAACAGTCTTCAGCTTACCATTCGTGGTTATTTGCAACAGTGCCGCTGACGCACACCATCGCCCACCGGGTGGGTCGCTATCTGGAACGGCAAGGCCTGCTGGAACGGGATGTCGAAAACAGCTATCTGGCCTCGGATGCGGTGGATGACGACCCGATGACACCCCTGCTGGGGCACTCGATCACTTACCGTATCGCTGTCGGTTCACAGGCGGGGCGAAAGGTGTTCACTTTGCAAACTCTGCCGACCAGTGGTGATCCGTTCGGTGACGGGATTGGCAAGGTAGCCGGGTCCAGCCTGCACGCCGGCGTGGCGGCCAGGGCCGATGAACGCAAGAAGCTCGAACGGCTGTGCCGGTACATCAGCCGCCCGGCGGTATCCGAGAAGCGGCTGTCGTTAACACGAGGCGGCAACGTGCGCTACCAGCTCAAGACGCCGTACCGGGACGGCACCACGCACGTCATTTTCGAACCATTGGATTTCATTGCAAGGCTGGCCGCCCTGGTACCGAAGCCCAGAGTCAACCTAACCCGCTTCCACGGGGTGTTCGCACCCAACAGTCGGCACCGGGCGTTGGTCACGCCGGCAAAACGGGGCAGGGGCAACAAGGTCAGGGTGGCTGATGAACCGGCAACACCAGCACAACGGCGAGCGTCGATGACATGGGCGCAACGGCTCAAGCGTGTTTTCAATATCGACATCGAGACCTGCAGCGGCTGCGGCGGCGCCATGAAAGTCATCGCCTGCATTGAAGACCCTATAGTGATCAAGCAGATCCTTGATCACCTGAAGCACAAAGCCGAAACCAGCGGGACCAGGGCGTTACCCGAAAGCCGGGCGCCACCGGCTGAGCTGCTCCTGGGTCTGTTTGACTGACGAGCCTGAAGGCCAACGATACCAATCAAAATGCTGCGTTCACAGCGCCGCGGCAGGGATCCGCCGTGCTGGTTGTCGGAAAAGGAGCCGCTAGTGGGAAAGAGGAGGGTAAATTTTCAGCGTTGCTGGCTCCCCGTCAGCCGGATTGGGTTGCATCGCAGGGGTGTCGAAAGAGTCAACTGCGGTCCAAAGCTGTTGGACTTGGGTGAAAAGGGCGTTTATTCTTCCTATACGTCGATCGATTGAATGAAGGACATATACAATCATTTCTCCGACATTTGGTTATGGAGCGAAAAGTTTCAATATCTTATCAAAACCAGGCAATCAATGCGATTAAGTTTTATTACGAACGTGTTTTGGGTGGACAACGGAAAACATATTTCATCGAAAGACCAAAAAAAGAAAAAACACTTCCTGTTGTGATGAGTGAAGAAGAAACCATTCGGGTACTACGCGCTATTGAAAACGTGAAACACAAGGCTATTCTGATGACTATTTATTCGGCAGGTTTGCGCATTTCTGAATGTATAAACCTGAAAATAAAAGACATTGACTCCAAGCGCATGCAAATTCGTATAGAACAGTCAAAAGGAAAAAGAGGTCGTTATACCATTTTATCTGAGAAAACATTAATTATTTTAAGAACATACTTTATGGAATATAAACCAAAAGATTATTTATTTGAAGGTCAAAAAGGTGGCGCATACTCAAGCCGAAGTATTCAAAACATTTTTAAAGCAGCTGTTTTAAAAGCAAAGATTCAAAAGGAAGTTACTGTACATACCTTACGACATAGCTTTGCAACGCATTTGCTTGAGAATGGTACGAGTTTACGTTATATTCAATCGTTGTTAGGTCATTCAAGCAGTAAAACAACTGAGGTTTATACACATATTACCACCAAGGGAATGGAACAATTAAAAAGTCCGATGGATTTGTTAGATATATAGAAAGGATTTGTATATTTGAGCAAAACTTAACAAAAAGCACTATGAATATAAATCCTTTTGAGAGAGTAGAAACGAACGGTAAACGGTTGAAAACGGATTTGTCACTGATAATGAAAGGTTTAGCAAAATAAGATATAGTGGATATATACGCCATTTGGCGTATAGCCACTTGTTATGTGCCATTTTTGAATGACAATGCGAATAGATACAGACAAACAAATGAATTTACTTAGTGATAAGAACGTTGCAATAATTGGTGGTGGACCCGTTGGACTGACTATGGCAAAATTATTACAGCAAAACGGCATAGACGTTTCAGTTTACGAAAGAGACAACGACCGAGAGGCAAGAATTTTTGGTGGAACCCTTGACCTACACAAAGGTTCAGGTCAGGAAGCAATGAAAAAAGCGGGATTGTTACAAACTTATTATGACTTAGCCTTACCAATGGGTGTAAATATTGCTGATGAAAAAGGCAATATTTTATCCACAAAAAATGTAAAGCCCGAAAATCGATTTGACAATCCTGAAATAAACAGAAATGACTTAAGGGCTATCTTGTTGAATAGTTTAGAAAACGACACGGTTATTTGGGATAGAAAACTTGTTATGCTTGAACCTGGTAAGAAGAAGTGGACACTAACTTTTGAGAATAAACCGAGTGAAACAGCAGATTTGGTTATTCTTGCCAATGGTGGAATGTCGAAAATAAGGAGCTTTGTTACCGACACGCAAGTTGAAGAAACCGGTACTTTCAACATCCAAGCTGATATTCTTCAACCGGAAATAAACTGTCCCGGATTTTTTCAGCTATGCAACGGCAACCGATTAATGGCGGGACATCAGGGCATTTTATTGTTTGCCAATCCCAATAATAATGGTGCATTGTATTTAGGAATTAGTTTTAAAACGCCCGATGAATGGAAAAATAAAATTCCCTTAGATTTTCAGGACAGAAACAGCGTTGCCGATTTTTTATTGAAAAGATTTTCCAAATGGAGTGAAGTTTACAAACAATTAATACGTTCGGTATCAACATTTCAATGCTTGCCCACAAGGAAATTTCCTTTGAACAATGATTGGAAAAGTAACCGTCCATTACCCATAACAATGATTGGCGATGCTGCTCATTTGATGTCGCCTTTTGCAGGACAGGGTGTAAATACGGGATTATTGGATGCTTTGATATTGTCTGAAAACCTTACAAACGGAGAATTTACAAGTATTGAAAATGCCATCGAAAACTACGAACAACAAATGTTTGTTTATGCAAAAGATACGCAGGACGAATCGACAGAAAACGAAACCGAAATGTTTAGTCCCAATTTTTCGTTTCAAAAATTATTGAATCTATAAACAGTAAGAAAAAACGGCTACTAACAAGCAGTTTTGCAATAGTGGGGCAGAAGTGCAAAATTGAACTTGTGTGCTTCTATCAACTTTTGTACATTAGCTGCCAGTTTAAGATGGGTGCATTTGAGTATGCCCAAAGGAGCCCGCAAGTATGCGCAGGACGAAGCCAGTAGCCGCGCCGATGGTGGCGCGGGTCTATCTGCGCGTCAGCACCGACGCGCAGGACTTGGAACGCCAAGAGGCGATCACTACGGCCGCGAAGGCCGCCGGCTACTACGTCGCCGGCATCTACCGTGAGAAGGCATCCGGCGCACGCGCCGACCGGCCTGAGCTGCTGCGCATGATCGGCGACCTACAGCCCGGCGAGGTGGTCATTGCCGAGAAGATCGACCGCATCAGCCGCCTACCTTTGCCCGAGGCCGAGCGCCTGGTGGCCTCGATACAGGCCAAAGGCGCACGCCTGGCCGTCCCTGGCGTGGTCGATCTATCCGACCTGGCGGCCGAGGCCCAGGGCGTCGCCAAGATCGTGCTGGAAGCCGTGCAGATCATGCTTTTTCGCCTGGCCTTGCAGATGGCCCGCGACGACTACGAGGACAGGCGCGAACGCCAGCGCCAAGGCATTGAGTTGGCCCGCCAGGCCGGGCGGTACAAGGGCCGCCGTGCTGATCCGAAGCGCCGCGCCCAAGTTGTCGCGCTGCGCAAGTCCGGCTACAGCATCAACAAGACCGCCGAGCTGGCCGGGTACAGTGCGGCCCAGGTGAAACGGATATGGGCCGAGGTCAGCCAGGCCGAAGCGAAGCAGCACGGCGCGTTCGTGGAGGACGCATTGACGGAAGCCGATGCCCTGGCCGCTGTCGGCCAGGATGAGCGCCAGGAGGAAAGGGCATGAAGAAGCCGAACCAAGACGACGAGCCGTTTTTCATCACCGAGGAGATTGCGGCCGAAATGATCGCCGGCGGCTATGAGTTCGAGCTGCCGCCCATTCCTTGCACCATCCGCCTACGCGACGTGCTGGAGCGCATGACCGATGCTGAGCTAGCATTGCAGCCGGGCGAGATCGCCGACCAGGAGCGTGAACGCTGCCGGCGCAAGCCGTGTTCAACCTCATGATCTGGTCATGGTATTTTTCATGGCACTGAGCCTGATAGTTCTTGCAAATTGTTGTCACTAAAGGGTTTTGTGTGCTTGTTTACAATCGAGTGGGAGTGACGGGCACTGGCTGGCAATGTCTAGCAACGGCAGGCATTTCGGCTGAGGGTAAAAGAACTTTCCGCTAAGCGATAGACTGTATGTAAACACAGTATTGCAAGGACGCGGAACATGCCTCATGTGGCGGCCAGGACGGCCAGCCGGGATCGGGATACTGGTCGTTACCAGAGCCACCGACCCGAGCAAACCCTTCTCTATCAGATCGTTGACGAGTATTACCCGGCATTCGCTGCGCTTATGGCAGAGCAGGGAAAGGAATTGCCGGGCTATGTGCAACGGGAATTTGAAGAATTTCTCCAATGCGGGCGGCTGGAGCATGGCTTTCTACGGGTTCGCTGCGAGTCTTGCCACGCCGAGCACCTGGTCGCTTTCAGCTGTAAGCGTCGCGGTTTCTGCCCGAGCTGTGGGGCGCGGCGGATGGCCGAAAGTGCCGCCTTGCTGGTTGATGAAGTACTGCCTGAACAACCCATGCGTCAGTGGGTGTTGAGCTTCCCGTTTCAGCTGCGTTTCCTGTTTGCCAGCCGGCCCGAGATCATGGGGTGGGTGCTGGGCATCGTTTACCGCGTCATTGCCACGCACCTGGTCAAGAAAGCGGGCCATACCCACCAAGTGGCCAAGACGGGCGCGGTCACCCTGATCCAGCGTTTTGGATCGGCGCTCAATCTGAATGTTCACTTCCACATGCTGTTTCTCGACGGTGTGTATGTCGAGCAATCCCACGGCTCAGCGCGTTTCCGCTGGGTCAAGGCGCCGACCAGCCCAGAGCTCACCCAGCTGACGCACACCATCGCCCACCGGGTGGGTCGCTATCTGGAACGGCAAGGCCTGCTGGAACGGGATGTCGAAAACAGCTATCTGGCCTCGGATGCGGTGGATGACGACCCGATGACACCCCTGCTGGGGCACTCGATCACTTACCGTATCGCTGTCGGTTCACAGGCGGGGCGAAAGGTGTTCACTTTGCAAACTCTGCCGACCAGTGGTGATCCGTTCGGTGACGGGATTGGCAAGGTAGCCGGGTCCAGCCTGCACGCCGGCGTGGCGGCCAGGGCCGATGAACGCAAGAAGCTCGAACGGCTGTGCCGGTACATCAGCCGCCCGGCGGTATCCGAGAAGCGGCTGTCGTTAACACGAGGCGGCAACGTGCGCTACCAGCTCAAGACGCCGTACCGGGACGGCACCACGCACGTCATTTTCGAACCATTGGATTTCATTGCAAGGCTGGCCGCCCTGGTACCGAAGCCCAGAGTCAACCTAACCCGCTTCCACGGGGTGTTCGCACCCAACAGTCGGCACCGGGCGTTGGTCACGCCGGCAAAACGGGGCAGGGGCAACAAGGTCAGGGTGGCTGATGAACCGGCAACACCAGCACAACGGCGAGCGTCGATGACATGGGCGCAACGGCTCAAGCGTGTTTTCAATATCGACATCGAGACCTGCAGCGGCTGCGGCGGCGCCATGAAAGTCATCGCCTGCATTGAAGACCCTATAGTGATCAAGCAGATCCTTGATCACCTGAAGCACAAAGCCGAAACCAGCGGGACCAGGGCGTTACCCGAAAGCCGGGCGCCACCGGCTGAGCTGCTCCTGGGTCTGTTTGACTGACGAGCCTGAAGGCCAACGATACCAATCAAAATGCTGCGTTCACAGCGCCGCGGCAGGGATCCGCCGTGCTGGTTGTCGGAAAAGGAGCCGCTAGTGGGAAAGAGGAGGGTAAATTTTCAGCGTTGCTGGCTCCCCGTCAGCCGGATTGGGTTGCATCGCAGGGGTGTCGAAAGAGTCAACTGCGGTCCAAAGCTGTTGGACTTGGGTGAAAAGGGCGTTTATTCTTCCTATACGTTGTCGGCAGCGGGCCAAAAAGGAATACGTCCATGCCCATCGAGGTGAAACCGGCTGTGAGCGCGGGTTCAAGCATATAGCCCGACAGGCGCGTATCCTTGCCGATCACGACACGATGGCGGTGGTCACCGCGACGAAAGACACGGCCAGCCGCCATGCCGACGCGCAAGGCGGTTTCCGCCGTCATCGCGCCTTCGTTGGCTTTGCCACGAATACCGTCTGTGCCGAAATATTTGCGCACCATAAGGTCGATTATCCTGTCGTCGGGTCGCCCTCAAAGGGGACATGCCTGCTGAACCGCGAATATAGAGAAATATCCCGAATGTGCAGTTAACGAATTCTTGCGGTTTCTTTCAGCGCCGCCAATACCGCCAGCCCGTCGCGCAAGGGGCGCGGCTCGTGTGTGCGGATGAAGTCAGCTCCACCTGCGGCGGCGGCAAGCTCTGCAGCGAGTGTCGCGGCCCCGACATCCCCCGGACCACGGCCTGTGAGCGCGCGCAGAAAGGATTTGCGCGAAACAGACAGAAGCACCGGCAAATCGAAGCGCAGCCGCAATTCATCGAACCGCGCCAGCACCGAGAGCGAGGTTTCGGGAGCAGCCCCCAGAAAAAACCCCATGCCGGGATCAAGGACAAGGCGGTTGCGTTTGATACCGGCACCCGTCAGCGCCGCGATGCGCGCGTCAAAGAACGCCGCAATGTGATCCATGATGTCGCCAGCGGGTGCCTCGCGCCGATCTGCCTGCCCGTCTTGCACCGAATGCATAACGACGAGTTTGGCAGATGATTTCGCCAATTGCGGATAGAACGCAGCGTCTGGAAAACCGCGAATATCATTGAGATAGGCCACACCACGCGACAAGGCATAGGCTTGCGTCGCGGGTTGATAACTGTCGAGCGAGACGGGAATGCCATCTGCCTTGAGCGCGTCCAGCACCGGCGCGATACGCGCGATTTCTGTGTCGGACGAAACAGGCGCGGCGTCGGGATTGCTGGATGCCGGACCGAGGTCGATCACATCTGCCCCCTCGGCCATCAGCTTACGCGCCTGCGCAATGGCTGCGTCTGGCGCCAGATACCGGCCTCCATCGGAGAAACTGTCCGAGGTTATGTTGACGATGCCGAAAATGATGAGCGATTTATTCATGGGGGCTTCTATAATAATCTCTGTACACGACAAAAATAGATAACTCATTGAAATAATGTCACAATAATTGTTTTCTAACGACGAATACTATGACACATCTCAATGAGTTATATCTTATCTTAAACAAATCTCTAAAATGGAAC
>NZ_VPCK01000041.1:0-8053 GCF_013418255.1 Acinetobacter sp. YH12155 | reverse complement strand
AATGGAGAAATCTAATCGGTATGTTATACCTGAGAGAAGAGTGAGGAGTTATCCAAGGGTTGTAAAAGGAAAACCTCAAAAATACCCAAGAAAAAGCCAGTCAATCTCTTAACTGACTGGCATTACTGCATTGCAGGGGCTTTTTTTATGTCATTTAAAAATGGCAGCATGATCTTCATCTTTCATCTTTCATCTTTCATCTTTCATCTTTCATCTTTCATCTTTCATCTTTCATCTTTCATCTTTCATCTTTCATCTTTCATCTTTCATCTTCAGGATTGATTGGCTATCAAATCAGGAGCAGTGTTACGCTAATAACAGCTCAATAACACGAATCCTGCTGAATAAGATTGCATTCTGGTGTTTAATAGAGAGACATGTTTCATTACTGTTCAGGAGGCCGTGTATGACGCGCTTTCAGATGTTCTCCTCGACTGTAATGATTATGCTGGGAATCGGCTCAACGTCGGTCTGGGCGCAACCCGAGCGTCTAGCAATGCTTCAGGTCATGGCAGAACCTGAACTACGTCAGGAAGTGGGCTTTATTCCGTATCAGGAAGATCGTGCAAAGCGTAAGGCATTACAGCACCGGATCATGCAAATTCAGCAGGACACTCAAAACCGGGTCATTGACCCGGCCCCGCCTGTTCTCATTACCATGCCGGCCAAAGAACCGGTCAATATGGATCACCTTTCTCCCGCGTTGCAGCAGCATATTCTGGCGATTGCCGCCGGTTTGCAGTCGGATAACCCGCTACGTGGCCTGGAAACCCTGCTGGCGCCATTTCGTGGCCCGGATGGGAAGATCCAGCTTGATTTACCCAATATCTCTTTAGGCGTGGTCGATTATGAGATGAATCTGGGCAATAGCTTGTTCCCCGATATCAGCTCACAGTTACGCAACCCGACCCGATAATAGATGACGTGATAGGGGAAACTATCCAACCATAAAAAAACGCTCCAGAGGAGCGTTTTTTTAGATCTGATTCAGGCCGAGATTAAGCCGTTTTTACCGCTGCTTCTTGGGCCAGCATGTGACCGTTTTCTTCGAAGTTGCTGTGCCAAGCCAACGCTTCACGTAACAGGTGAGGAGTGTGGCCGCCTTTTGCACATGCGCGGTCGAAGTAGTCGTTTAATGCATCACGGTACATTGGGTGTGCACAGTTGTCGATAATCGCACGAGCGCGCTCACGCGGTGCCAGACCACGAAGATCGGCAAGACCCTGTTCAGTCACCAGAATGTCAACGTCGTGTTCTGCATGGTCAATGTGTGATGCAAATGGAACAACAGATGAAATGTCGCCGCCTTTGGCAATAGACTTGGTCACGAAAATGGCCAGGTGAGCGTTACGCGCGAAGTCACCTGAACCACCAATACCGTTCATCATTTTGGTACCGCATACGTGAGTGGAGTTCACGTTACCGTAGATATCGAACTCAAGCGCAGTGTTGATGCCGATAATACCTAAACGACGTACCAGTTCAGGGTGGTTTGAAATTTCTTGTGGACGCAGAACCAGTTTATCTTTGTACTGTTCCAGGTTGTTAAATACTTTTTCGCCGTATTTCGCAGACAGGGTAATAGATGAACCTGAAGCGAACTTCATTTTACCGGCATCAATCAGTTCGAAAGTACAGTCTTGCAGTACTTCTGAGTACATGATCAGGTCTTCGAAGTTTGATTCTTTCAAGCCGGTCAATACTGCGTTAGCGATTGAACCAATACCCGCTTGTAAAGGACCGAGGTTTTTCGGTAAACGGTCTTCAGCCACTTCTTTTTCGAAGAACGCGATCAAGTGGTTGGCAATCGATTGAGTCTCGTCATCTGGTGCAGTGACAGTTGATGGAGAGTCATGTAATTCGCTGTTAAATACGATACCAACGATTTTTGCAGGATCGATGTTAATCGCTTGAGTACCGATACGCTCGTCAACTTTGGTCAACGGAATTGGTTGACGGGTTGGACGATAGGTCGGGATATAAATGTCGTGTAAGCCTTCAAACGCCGGGCTTAAGTTGGTGTTAATTTCAACAATGACTTTTTCAGCAAAAATTGCAAAGCTTGCAGAGTTACCTACAGAAGTGGTTGGCACGATGCCGCCATCTTCAGTAATCGCAACGGCTTCAATTACCGCTACATCTGGCTTTTTCAGCTGCTGGTTACGCATTTGTTCAACTGTTTCAGACAAGTGCTGATCGATGAACATGACTTCGCCTTTGTTGATGGCTTTACGTAAAGTGTTATCCACTTGGAAAGGTAGACGACGTGCCAGTACACCGGCTTCAGTCAGTTGTTTGTCGAGATCGTTCCCTAAGCTCGCACCAGTAATTAATGTAATTTTTAGAGGATTCGCTTGTGCTTGTTTCACTAAAGCCAAAGGAACAGCTTTCGCTTCACCGGCACGTGTAAAGCCACTCATACCAACAGTCATACCGTCTTGGATGAATTGAGCAGCTTGCTCCGCACTCATAACCTTGTCATGTAGGGAAGCTAAACGGATGCGATCTAGGGACATGGTTTACTCTCGTTTGAAAAATCAGAACTGATGGCGATTGTACCCATCAAAAAAGCCATTTTGCATACCTGTTAGGCTAAGGTCTAATTTTTTCAAAAAATGCAGGTATAAATATATTTGATGCTTTTTATCTTGTTGAAAATTCAACAATAAAAATTAAAAGCCAAATCTTCACCAGGAACTGATTGATCAATGTTTAAGCATGATTTAGAAATGTTCTGTAATACTTTGCTTAATTTTTTCCAGGGTGCTGCTGTTGTTTTTTTCATCATCTGGCTGTTCGGGCAGCGGTAAAGAGATGATGACTTCCAGTCCACCTTGCTCGCGATTGCGAATAATCAGCTCGCCTTGGTGAATATCGACAATCCGTTTCACAATGGCCAGACCTAAACCGCTACCTTGGACGGTACGTGCGGCATTCCCACGCACAAAAGGCTGCATTAAAGATTCAATCTGATCTTCAGGAATGCCTTCACCATGATCGGCCACACTAATGCAGATAAATTGTTCCTGCACTTTGGCAGACAGCTCAATCGGTTCAGTGCCATAACGCTTGGCATTGTTAATCAGGTTGCCAATCAAGCGTTTCAGCGACAGGCTGCGTGCCTGCAAAATCGGTAATTCTTCCGGGCTAAAGCGAATGTCCAGCGGTTTAAACTGGATCACCAGTTCCTGTAACAAGGCATTTAAATCGGTATCTTGCAGTTCTTCATCCGAGCCATCACGCATATAGGAAATGAACTGGTCCAAAATGGCGTCCATATCTTCGACATCGTAAATCAGGCCTTCTTTTAAAAAGTCTTCATCCGGCATCATTTCTGCACTCAGCCGAATCCGGGTCAGAGGCGTGCGCAGGTCATGCGAAATTCCGGCCAGCATAATCCGGCGGTCACGCTCGGTCTGTTCCAGGGTAAAAATCATCTGGTTAAAAGCCTGATTCACCTGACGGATTTCCAGTGGGCCGTGGTTGGTTTCTAAATAAGGCGCTTTGCCGGTTTGACTATAGGTGTTGGCCGCTTCCTGCAAACGGCGTAATGGCCGGTTCAGCTGACGCACCAAGGTCAGAATAATAATCGCAGACAGCAGCGGAATGCCGAGCAGCCAGCCAAACACCAGTTCCGGGCTGTAGTTGGCATAGGTTTTTAATGGTTCACGAACCCAGTGGCCGTTCATTTCCGGGGTTTGAATCCAGATACGTGGGCTGGGCTTGAACTGGAAATACACGGTTACATCATCGGCTTTGAGTTCATTGGCCAGTTTTTTCTCGATTTGTCGGGTAAAGAATTCGGCAATAACCTTGTCACGGACATTCGGATATTCCTTGGGATCGGTAATGTATTCAATCCCGACCCGGTTTTTTAGCCAGGCATCCACATCGACTTCGGCATCATTATGGAAAATCCGTAATTCCGGATTGTTTAGAATTTCCAGTTCAACTGCCAGATAACGGGCATGTTGCTGGATTTCCGGCAGATACAGGGTACGCCAAAAGAACCATAGTGACATAAACAGACTGAAAATCACCACAAACAGCACCAGCACGGTGGTCCGCATGGCAGCCGAGCGCGGTTTGATTTTATCCAGAAAGCGTTCCCACGGTGTGCGTTTGCGTTCTGAATAGGTTTCAAAGTCGGTAAAGTCTTGTGGATCGATGGGGTCGAGTTTCACAATGAGTCCTTTTTAAAAAGGGAAAGTTCTCCCCCAAAATTGGATACGCGTTAGGTCATCCGCAACTGTTTGAGGCAGGACTCAAGTAAATTACTTATGTTTCTGCGAAATATTGGTTGAAATGACGGAATTTGCCGAGTTTTGCGGATGACAATGGTTTTGCTTACTTTTGCCGAAACAAAAGTAAGGCGAACCGCAGGTTGTATCCCATCAGTGGGGAATAGACCGTAAGACTCCGTCATAGATTCGATGAGTGAGCTTTATTCCGCACCATCTGGAACAAAGACATAACCCACACCCCACACCGTTTGAATATAACGCGCACGTGCCGGGTTTTCTTCAATCAGGCGACGTAAACGAGACACTTGCACATCAATCGAACGTTCCATTGCCCCCCATTCACGGCCACGCGCCAGATTCATCAGCTTGTCGCGGGTCAGCGGTTCACGAGGATGTTGTACCAGCGCTTTTAACACTGCGAACTCGCCTGTAGTTAAAGTCACGACTTGACCTTCACGGGTCAGGGTACGGGTCGAAAGATCTAGCGCCCACGGTCCAAAGCTGACCACTTCCATCTGCTGGCTTGGTGCGCCTGGGACTTCACGTACCTGACGGCGTAATACGGCACGAATACGCGCTAATAGTTCATTCGGGTTAAACGGTTTTGGCAGATAGTCATCGGCACCTGCTTCAAGGCCGGCAATACGGTCTGAGTCGCTGCCGCGTGCGGTCAGCATGATAATTGGCGTATCAATGCTGGACTGGCGTAAACGGCGGCAAATGCTCAGGCCATCTTCAACCGGTAGCATGAAATCGAGCACGATCAGGGAAAACAGCTCGCGTTGTAACAGGCGATCCATTTGCGTAGCATCATGGGCAGTTTTGACCACGAAACCTTTATCTTCCAGAAAACGCTGTAACAGCGTACGCAAACGCACATCATCATCGACAACGAGAATGCGTTCAACGCGGTCAGTTTCGGTATGTACGGCATCTGTATTTTCAGCAGGTACAACTAAACTCATGATGTGCTCCTTTATTCTTTATTGTGGTCGTATGCAAAGCTTTCACTGACTTTGAGTATACGATTCATCTGTATGCCTTGACTATGCTCTAAAGCAACAAATATTGCAGTTAAAATCAAGACATAGATACCAAATATATACATCTATGATAGAAGATAAATCCCACAATTTGGGGAAGAAAAGGTCCTGAAATGATGAATTTACCGCAAAAATGTGAAATATCTGCGAATTGGCAAGAATCGCCATCTGTAAATTTCATAAAACAATTGTGGATTTTATGGGCCTGGTCTTTATAATCATGCCATTTAGTACTTATCCTTGTGGGATCAAACACGATGACTGACTTAGTTCAGCAGTTGGCAAAAGAACTTGCCGTACGTCCAAATCAGGTAGAAGCTGCCATCAAACTCATTGATGAAGGTGCCAGTGTTCCTTTTATTGCACGTTACCGTAAAGAAGTAACGCAGGGCTTAGACGATACGCAACTTCGCCAGCTCGATACACGTTTAGCGTATTTGCGTGATTTGTTTGAACGCCGTGAAAAAGTGATTGAATCACTAAAAGAACAAAATAAATTATCTGATGATTTATTGGCACGTGTGAATGCGGCTGAAACTAAAAATGCCTTAGAAGAAATTTACGCGCCGTACCGTCCAAAACGTACCAGCAAATCTTTTAAAGCCAAAGAAGCCGGCTTGGGTCCAATCGCAGAGAAAATCTTTGCAGAAGCGATTGATCCAGCAGAAGCGCTTGCAGGCTTTAGCCATGAAGATTATCCAGACCTGGAAAGCCAGCTCGATGCGATTCAGCATATTTTAATTGATGACTGGGCGCAAAATATTGCACTCACCACTGAACTGAAAGCAACCTTCGCCAAAACCGCCGTGCTGAAAAGTCTGGTGGCCAGTGATGAGAAAAAAGAAGTTGGTAAAAAATTCCGTGATTACTTCGATTTCTCTGAAAGCCTGAACAAAGTACCATCGCACCGTTTGCTGGCCATGCTGCGCGGCCGTCAGGAAAACGTGCTGGGCTTAAAAGTTGATGGTGAAGATGAAGCACCACTGGCACGTATTGAAACCGAATACAATTTAGATGCCGTGCAGCCACAAGCGCGTCAGGACTATTTAAAGCAGACCGCAAAACTGTTCTGGCTGGGTAAAGTTCGCCCGACCATTGAGCATTCCTTACTGACTGAAAAACGTCTGGCGGCTGAAGCAGAAGCAATGCAGGTGTTTGCTGAAAATCTCCGTCATCTGCTGCTGTCTGCACCTGCTGGCGCACGTACGACGCTGGGCGTTGACCCGGGCATCCGTACCGGTGTGAAACTGGCGGTAGTGAATGAATCAGGCGATGTATTGGCGCACAGCACTATTTATCCATTTGCACCAAAAGATGATAAGGCAGGTTCATTAACGGAACTGGCGCGTCTTTGCCGTGAATTTAACGTCGATTTAATCGCGATTGGTAACGGTACCGCAAGCCGTGAAACTGAAGCGCTAGTGGCTGAAATGATGGCCGCGAATTCTGACCTGAAACTGACCCGTGTTTCGGTGTCTGAAGCAGGTGCTTCGGTTTATTCAGCTTCTGAACTGGCTTCACAAGAACTTCCAGAACTGGATGTGTCGATTCGCGGTGCAGTATCGATTGCCCGTCGTTTACAGGATCCATTGGCAGAGCTGGTGAAAATTGATCCGAAATCAATTGGTGTGGGTCAGTATCAGCACGACGTGAACCAGACCGGTTTGGCCAAAACCCTGGAAGCGGTGGTGGAAGACTGTGTGAACTCGGTGGGTGTGGATGTGAATACGGCATCTGCAGCAATTCTGGGTTATATCGCTGGTCTGAACAAATCAATTGCCCAGCAAATCGTGGACTTCCGTAAGGAAAATGGCCGTTTTGATAATCGTCAGGCCCTGAAAAAAGTGCCACGTTTAGGTGAGCGTACTTTTGAACAGGCGGCAGGTTTCTTGCGTATTCAAAATGGTTCTGAGCCACTTGATGCCTCTGCGGTGCACCCGGAATCGTATGCGCTGGTGTCTAAAATTGTGGAAGCCAAAGCGACTACAGTCAAAGATATTATTGGCAATACTGAAATTATCCGTCAGGTCAATGCAGAAGAATTTGTAGACGACCAGTTTGGTTTACCAACCATTCAGGACGTGCTGAGCGAACTTGAAAAGCCGGGCCGTGACCCGCGTCCGGAATTCCGTACCGCTAAATTCCGTGATGATATTACTGAAGTATCACAATTGTCTGAAGGCATGCAGCTAGAAGGTGTGGTCACCAATGTCACCAACTTCGGTGCCTTTGTGGATGTCGGTGTGCATCAGGACGGTTTAGTCCATATTTCTGAACTGGCCAATGAATTCGTGTCTGATCCGCATAAAGTGGTGAAACCGGGTCAAATTGTCCAAGTACGTGTTTTAACGGTAGATGTTGAGCGTAACCGTGTGAACCTGTCGATGCGTCCGGAAGGTGCTGCAGCAGCGAAAGCACCACGTCAGCCACGCCGTGACCAAAACGAACAGCGTACTGAACGTAAGCCGCAGGGTAAACGTCCGCAACAGGCGCGTCCGCAGGGTGATCGTCCGCAGGGCAAAAAGCCACAAGCGGCAAAACCACAAGACAATAAGATTGGTGGTTTGGGTGCATTGTTATTGCAAGCCGGGATTAAAGGTTCGAAGTAATCTTTAGCTCTTAAAAAAACCTCCCAATTGGGATAATGCCAGTCAGTTAAGAGATTGACTGGCTTTTTCTTGGGTATTTTTGAGGTTTTCCTTTTACAACCCTTGGATAACTCCTCACTCTTCTCTCAGGTATAACATACCGATTAGATTTCTCCAT
>NZ_VPCK01000003.1:0-88220 GCF_013418255.1 Acinetobacter sp. YH12155 | reverse complement strand
ATGGTGGAGACTAGGAGAGTCGAACTCCTGACCTCCTGCGTGCAAAGCAGGCGCTCTACCAACTAAGCTAAGTCCCCAGCTTATCATTTAAGTCAATGTTCTGATTTCTATTCGCTCTGCAATTGCTTGCTTGTCGTTAGTGGTGGGTCTGACAAGACTTGAACTTGTGACCCCACGCTTATCAAGCGTGTGCTCTAACCAACTGAGCTACAGACCCTCAGATACATCGTCATGAAGAACAACTTGTTGTGGATTCTTACTAATCGTCAATCTTTCGTTAAGGAGGTGATCCAGCCGCAGGTTCCCCTACGGCTACCTTGTTACGACTTCACCCCAGTCATCGGCCACACCGTGGTAAGCGTCCTCCCTAAGGTTAGACTACCTACTTCTGGTGCAACAAACTCCCATGGTGTGACGGGCGGTGTGTACAAGGCCCGGGAACGTATTCACCGCGGCATTCTGATCCGCGATTACTAGCGATTCCGACTTCATGGAGTCGAGTTGCAGACTCCAATCCGGACTACGATCGGCTTTTTGAGATTAGCATCACATCGCTGTGTAGCAACCCTTTGTACCGACCATTGTAGCACGTGTGTAGCCCTGGCCGTAAGGGCCATGATGACTTGACGTCGTCCCCGCCTTCCTCCAGTTTGTCACTGGCAGTATCCTTAAAGTTCCCATCCGAAATGCTGGCAAGTAAGGAAAAGGGTTGCGCTCGTTGCGGGACTTAACCCAACATCTCACGACACGAGCTGACGACAGCCATGCAGCACCTGTATCAGAGTTCCCGAAGGCACCAATCCATCTCTGGAAAGTTCTCTGTATGTCAAGGCCAGGTAAGGTTCTTCGCGTTGCATCGAATTAAACCACATGCTCCACCGCTTGTGCGGGCCCCCGTCAATTCATTTGAGTTTTAGTCTTGCGACCGTACTCCCCAGGCGGTCTACTTATCGCGTTAGCTGCGCCACTAAAGCCTCAAAGGCCCCAACGGCTAGTAGACATCGTTTACGGCATGGACTACCAGGGTATCTAATCCTGTTTGCTCCCCATGCTTTCGCACCTCAGTGTCAGTATTAGGCCAGATGGCTGCCTTCGCCATCGGTATTCCTCCAGATCTCTACGCATTTCACCGCTACACCTGGAATTCTACCATCCTCTCCCATACTCTAGCTAACCAGTATCGAATGCAATTCCCAAGTTAAGCTCGGGGATTTCACATTTGACTTAATTAGCCACCTACGCGCGCTTTACGCCCAGTAAATCCGATTAACGCTCGCACCCTCTGTATTACCGCGGCTGCTGGCACAGAGTTAGCCGGTGCTTATTCTGCGAGTAACGTCCACGCATCTAGGGTATTAGCCTAGAGCGCCTCCTCCTCGCTTAAAGTGCTTTACAACCAAAAGGCCTTCTTCACACACGCGGCATGGCTGGATCAGGGTTCCCCCCATTGTCCAATATTCCCCACTGCTGCCTCCCGTAGGAGTCTGGGCCGTGTCTCAGTCCCAGTGTGGCGGATCATCCTCTCAGACCCGCTACAGATCGTCGCCTTGGTAGGCCTTTACCCCACCAACTAGCTAATCCGACTTAGGCTCATCTATTAGCGCAAGGTCCGAAGATCCCCTGCTTTCCCCCGTAGGGCGTATGCGGTATTAGCATCCCTTTCGGAATGTTGTCCCCCACTAATAGGCAGATTCCTAAGCATTACTCACCCGTCCGCCGCTAGGTCAGTTACCGAAGCAACCTTCCCCGCTCGACTTGCATGTGTTAAGCCTGCCGCCAGCGTTCAATCTGAGCCATGATCAAACTCTTCAGTTAAAATCATTTCGAGTTTTATAAGTAAAACTCTTAAACTTGGCTCATCAATTTTCTGACTTAAATTTCGCTCAAATAAACTTCGAGTAATTTAAACCAATCAATTAATGAAAATATATTCGATTAATCAACCAGTAAAAATCCACACAAGTTGTTCTTCATAATCTCTTAATGATCTTTCCAACACCTCGTCAGTGCCAGAAGCTGGACTTAATAAACTTAACAACTCAGCACTTCGTGCTTCGTTCGTTTCCGTCTATCTCGTCGGTATGGGGTGCATTCTAGAGAAATTTAAAAGCTTTGCAAGCACATTTTATAAAGTTTTAAGAAAAAAGTACCTGTCTGGTTATTTTTAAACCAGATTGCTGCATATTTCATCTGTATTACTAAGTTTAGCTAAGTAATTATAAAAATAAAGTAGTCCACTTAGACTTTAAATCTATAAATAAAAAACCAGCCGAAGCTGGTTTTATAATCTTTTCATTTTATTGCGGTTTTTAATTGGCCTGTTCTGCCAGCCACGACATAAATTTTTGTCGTTCTGTTTTAGACGCTTGTTGCCACAGCTGAATCAGTTGCTGATCTGCACCGGCAACATTGCTAACAGTTGCAACGGGTTTGGTTGTCACGACTGCTTGCGGACTATACACCGCTGCTGGTTGTGTCACCGATACAGGTGCGGCCTGCGCAGATTCTGTTGAAGAAGTACTAAATAAGTTTTGTAAAATGCCACGGTTTAAATCTTTGGCTCCAGCCTGCTGCACCAGCAGCTGATTTTTCGCATCAAATAAACCGAATACCGGCTGCTTGGCAAACTCCTTGGCATCATCATGCGTTTTTGGTGGATTCACCAGCCCTAAACGGTATGTGGCTTTATCTTGTAAAACCGGAGTTTTAATATGCACGATGCCCGAACGTACAATATCGTGTGAACCAATGCCCGGATGCTCTTCAAAAAACTGTACATAACGTACGCTCAGCACATTCTCGCCAGGCTGCACGCTATAGTTATGATTACTGCTAAACAGACGGCTTTTCACTTCCTGACCATTTAAACCTTCAACCTTAATTTCTTCCGGTGCCGTAATGGTCACTGCGGAAAAAGCTGTACTACTTAAACTTAAAGCCAGTGCTGCGAAGGATAAACGTAAAGCCATGCTGTTCACTCTAGTCGATTGTTCAATTTTAGTTACACTATGCAGCGCTGAAATGACAGTTTTATGACAAAAATGGGGAAAGCCCAATTTCTCTCTTTTTAGTGTCGTTTTGCCATAAAAAAGAGCGCTGAATGCGCCCTTTCTTTGGTTTAGCTATGCAACTTAGTGAAAAGTTTTAAAACGATCTGCATCATTCATAAACTCTTTATCACCCGCTGGTGCTTCAATTGAACCGAACACCAGTTGCGCTCTTAATTTCCAGTTGGCTGGTACATCAAAGGTCGCCGCAACTTCTTCATCAATAATCGGGTTGTAATGCTGTAGCGATGCACCAATGTTGTTTTCTGCCAGCGCAATCCAGGTTGCAAACTGGGCAATCCCTGTTGAATGCTCTGACCATACCGGGAAGTTATCTGCATATAGTGCAAATTGTTCTTGCAGTGCTTTCACGACATCTTGGTCTTCATAGAATAACGCAGTACCAAAACCTGCGGCAAAGCTGCTGATTTTGCTGTCAGTTGATGCAAAGTTTTCAGCCGGCACCATTTTACGCAAGGTTTCACGTACAATTTCCCAGAATTTGGCATGTGACTCACCAAACAGAATCACCACACGTGAAGTTTGCGAGTTAAACGAAGATGGGCTTAAACGAACGGCTTCTTTAATAATTTCTTCAATTTTCGCTTCGTCTAGCGCCACATTTTTACCAATTGAGTAAATGGTACGGCGTTTAAGTAAATGATCTTTAAATGACATATCTTTTTCCTTGGTATGGTCTTGTGTTTATAACAGATGGATTTATCTTAACGGCTGCCTGGGCTGGAAAATAGCCCCAGTTTTATAACAATGTGTTGCATTTATGGAACAATAACCGCGCTTATCGTAGATTTTATGAAAACAAGTTAAATTTTAAAGCACGTCAAAGCGGATGGAGCATCATCCCTGCTCTAGGTTTATATCAGCCTTTGGGCTTAATTTCAGTTTAAAGGATATATAAAAAACTCCGCAAATCGCGGAGTTTTTTGAGCTGCTTATTTGTCTGTTTCAAACAGCGCTGCCACAAAGGACTTGGCTGAGAATGGACGCAGGTCATCAATTTTTTCACCTACCCCAATAAAGCGGATAGGCACATGGGTACGACTGGCAATATTAAACAGCACACCACCTTTGGCGGTACCATCCAGTTTGGTAATAGTTAAGCCAGTTAATCCAACCGCTTCATCAAACATTTCAACCTGGTTAATCGCGTTCTGACCGGTACCGGCATCTACCACCAGCATTACTTCGTGCGGTGCAGTGGCATCAATTTTTTGCATCACGCGTTTGACTTTGGTCAGTTCCTGCATCAAATGACCTTTGTTATGCAAACGCCCTGCAGTATCGGCAATCAAGACATCCATACCTTTGGCACGCGCACTTTCAAAGGCATCAAAAATGACCGAGGCACTGTCTGCACCATGACCTTGCGCGACCACAGCAACATCATTACGCTCGCCCCAGATTTGCAACTGTTCAGTCGCTGCGGCACGGAAGGTATCACCAGCGGCCAGCATGACTTTCTTGCCTTCACCTTGTAAACGTTTGGCCAGCTTACCAATGGTGGTGGTTTTACCCACGCCATTCACGCCCACCACCAGAATGACATATGGATTTTTATTCGAATCAATATGCAACGGTTTAACACGCGGCGCCAGTAAAGCCACCAGCTCTTCCTGCAAGGCTTTATACAACGAGTGTGAATAAATCAGATCACCACGCGCAGTACGTTCAGTCAGGTTGGCAATAATGGTTTTGGTGGCATCAACACCAATATCGGCCACCAGCAATTGCTCTTCAACTTCTTCTAAAAGTTCATCATCAATTTCTTTGCCACCAATTAAGATGTTGACCATCCCATCGGCAAAGTTTTTACGGGTTTTGGTTAACCCTTCTTTCATACGGCTAAAGAAACCGCCTTTTGATTTCTCTTCAGCTGCTTCTGTGGCTACAGGCGCAGAAACAGGTGCTTGTTCTACTTTAGGTGTTTCAACGATAGGTACATTTACCGCAGGTAAACTTGGTAAAGTGACATCGTCATCCCCGATATCAGCATCAATCAAAAATTTATTTTGCCCATTAGATTGCTGTTGCATGCCGAATCCTTGAAAAGCAGTGCGTTAAAAAGTTGGATTCTAACATAAACTGCCCGCTTTGACTTGTCATTGCCAATCATGTGTCGCAGGCTGCAAAAAGTTACAGGATTCCCTTGCTTTCACTGCCCCGTTTCTGAAGAATGAAAGCAAATACAGATGCATTGCGGATCATCTTTGTGATACTGAACAATAAAATTTTGCCTGCTGTGGTTCATCATTTAAAACAACAACGTTTCGCCCTTACCCTACTTCTGATCGGTTTCTCATCGAGCGCTTTGGCGGCCAATACTCAAAGCGAGCTGGCACGCAGTACCGTTGAAACCACGTTAAAAAACGGTTTAAAAGTCATTATTCGTGAAGATCATCGTTCGCCGATGGTGATGACTCAAATCTGGTACAAAGTTGGTAGCAGTGATGAGTCGGGAAATCTACTCGGCATTTCCCATGCACTGGAACACATGATGTTCAAAGGCACACATAAAGTGCCGAATGATGAGTTTACCCGACTCAGCCGGATTTACGGCGGCCGGGTCAATGCCTCGACCTTTACCAATTACACCAATTATTATCAGCTGTATCCAAAAACCTATTTTCCGATGGCGCTGGAGCTTGAAGCCGACCGGATGCGTAATTTATTGCTGCGCCAGCAGGATTTTGCCACCGAAATCAAAGTGGTGATGGAAGAGCGGCGCCAGCGTACCGATGACAATCCGCGTGCTTTGGCTTTTGAACGGTTTAAATGGATTGCCTACCCGACCAGTCATTATCGCCAGCCAATTATTGGGCATATGAAAGATCTGCAAAATATCCAGCTGGAGGATTTACGTCAGTGGTACAAGCAGTGGTATAGCCCGAATAATGCCATTTTAATTATTGTCGGCGATGTTAATGCTGAAGCGGCCTTGCTGCAGGCGCAAAAATACTTTGCCGATATTCCAGCGCGCAGCCTGCCAGCCCGCAATGATGTCCGCGAATTTGAACGTCTGGGCTATCGGCACATGGAACTGAATTTTCCGGTTCAGGTGCCGAATTTGTATATGGCCTGGAATGTCCGTTCGCTAACGACTGCGACCAATCCGCAAGATGCCTATGCACTCACCATTATTCAGCATTTATTAGACAGCGGCATTTCTTCTCGTCTGCAGCAGCGTCTGATTCGTGAGCAAAAACTCTTAAGCGCCTTAAGCGTCAGCTATGATCCATATAATCGTGGCGACAGCCTGTTTACCATTTCAGCTTTACCGGTGGATGGCGTGGATCTGGCCCAAGCCGAACAGGCGATTCAGGCTGAAATTGAACGCCTGAAAACCGAGCTGGTGCATGAACCGGAAGTAAAACGCGTGACAGCCAAGTTTGTGTCGAATTTGCTTTATAGTCAGGATGATCTAGCGGGACAGGCCAAGATGATGGGTAATCTGGAGGTGAATGGATTGAGTTATCGCCTGATGGATGAGCTGCCCCAGCATTTTGAAACAGTACGCCCGCAAGACATTCAACGCGTCGCCAATGTCTATTTTGTGCGTGACAATTTGACCACCTTATATTTGCGTCCACACAGCAAGTCACCCTAAAGGATACCGACATGCCCTATTTCCGTTCCTGCGTTCTGGTGGCCAGCTTATTTGCGATCAGTTCTGCGCAGGCCAATGTCAATACCACCACCGAAGTGGATGAAAATCCAAATACCTTACAATCTCTGCCACTGCTGCAAAGTCTCAGAAATATTAATCAGCAGAAATTGGATTATCGCGCGCCTTATGTGCATGACCTGAACAACCGTTATCAGGTCAGAACCCTGTTTGTGGAAACACAGGACTTGCCAATTCTGGATATACAGCTGACCTTTAATGCCGGTGCCGCACGTGATCGGGAAATTGAAAGCGGCTTATACGGCGTGGCCAATATGGCCGCCCAGCTCTTAGATGAAGGCACGCCCAAATATAACGCACAACAAGTGGCTGCCGTGTTTGAACAGGTCGGTGCGCAGTTTAGTGCGCGAGCCTATCGAGATATGTTTATTGTCAAATTACGGGTGCTGTCTGACCCGGAAAAACTGGAACCGGCTTTAGCCATGATGATGGAACTGCTCAAACATGCCACCTTTGAAAAACAGAGTATTGGCATGGTGGTCAGCAATAACCAGCTGGGGCAAAAACAGCTGAAAGAAAATCCCAGCCGGATGATGGAGATTCAACTGTATCGCAGCTTATATGGGCAACATCCTTATGCCCAGCCAATTAACGGCACCAATGGCAGTATTCAGCGGATTCAGCCCAAACATCTGCAACAGTTCCGTGAGCAGTTTCTGGTGGCGCAGAATATGAATATTGCCATTACCGGAAAAATGCAGGCCAAAGCAGCTTTAAATCTGGCAGAACGTATTGCCGGCAACTTAGCGCAAGGTCAGGCGGCTGCACCACTCCCCACACCCATCACAGCAAATGGCTTTCAGATTGTACACATGCCCTATCAGTCCAGTCAGGCGCATATTGTGCTCGGTCATATTGGCACCACACGTCATGATCCAGACCGGCTGGCTCTAGAAGTGGCCAATCGTATGCTCGGCGGTAGCGGCTTTCATTCTGTTTTGATGAAAGAACTGCGGGTAAAACGCGGCTATACCTATGGCGCATCCAGCAGCATGAGTTTTAGTCAGGCACCGGGTGTATTTCACATCAGCTACTCAACCCGGCAAGATCAACTGATGGACAGTATTCGTGTCGCGCATAAGGCACTGGTCGATTTTGTCCGTGAACCGATTGATCCGAAACAGCTGGAAGAAACCAAAAACGGCTTGTTAAGAGCCTATCCCAACCATTACAGCAGCAATGCCAGTATTAATGCCCAGCTCGGCAGTTTGGGATTTTATGGACAATCGGCACAGAGCCTGAGTGAATATTCAGTGCAGCTCAGTAAAATTAGCGCCGAAGATGTGCAAGCTGCGGTACGCCGGCATCTGCATCCGGAACATCTGACCGTGATTGTAGTCAGTGAAAGTTTAGACAAAGCGGCTTTAGAACAAGTTTTACAACACAATTTACAGACCACCGGCAGTCAATCGCTTCCTCAGGTTGAAGATATTCCGGCGATTAATATGCCTCCACATCCAGAGGAGGAAGTTGTTTTGCCTGACCCAGTTCCATCTGATGGGCCTGCATCAATTTAAGATATTGCCCATAACGCACCTGTGGCTGCTGCATTAAGCGCACAGCCATCTCCTGAGTTTCAGGATACATCGACTGCTGTGACAGATACTCAATATTCTGAAATTGTACGGACCCGACCGGGCGATAAAGTGCAATGGAAGATAACAGGAGAATAATGACAATAATGCTGACCACTACCCCATTATAAATTTGCTCTAACGTGAGTCGTGATTTTAATTGAATGAATAATTGAGAAATTTTTTGTATTGCGTCATGCATAGCCTACCTCGAATAGCCGTAGTGTAGGATGCTAGCGGTATTTGCACAAGATAGATGACCCAATTTTACCCGAACTGGCGAGTAAAATTGAGCCACTGCTGCTTAAGTCATCAGCGCGCGGAATACGGTATACAGGATAATACCCGCGACAATGGCCAGCACAATGAAGATGGCAAAGATACTGACCCCTTTTTCGGCATCAGCCGGATGCAGTTCATCATCATCGGCAATGCTGATTAGCTCACCATTATAAATACGGTAGAATTCTTCACGCTGCTGTGGATCGAGTGTACTGGTAAAGTCATGCACACGTTTACGCTGCGCCAGACAATACTCACCTAAATGAATTTCCTGATGGAACACCGCCTCATCGAGTTTTTTACGGTGATGATGGGCCAGCTCGATAATCTGCTCCGCACGTAAAGGCAGATCAAAGTTAAAACCGTCTATTGTATTTGTCATGTGGCTCTCCTTTTTATGTTACCTTTCTTATATGCATATCATAATAAAATTATAGAGTGTTCAATGTTTAATCATGTAAACTTGAAATATCACGGATCTGCCCCATCTCTTAGTTGACATTTCCACGAATGTGTAATATTAGTTTAACACAACCTCGATAAACTATTATTTAGACTGGCTATACAGTCTTTATTGCGATCATAATTAAAATAAAGGAGTTTTATATGATTCAGAGTATCTCTCACCATGATCTTGAAATTGCATATGCAAATGCGGTTAACACCATTCAATCACAGATGAACTTCCAAGATGCTGTGGCTGAACTTGAACAGGTTGCCCGCGCGGGTCATGGCAAAGCCGCTATGTTCTTAGCTGAACTGTACTATCAAGGCTTCCGCGTAGAACGCGATTCACTCAAAGCACAGTACTGGCAGAATATGGCCACCATGCAAGCATAAACAGACGTCACCTAGGTGGCGTTTTTTAATGCCTGAAATTTGTTTTTTATATTTGTTTACGATTTAACGCAAAGCTTAAACGCTTTATTCATCTGAATTTCCTACAATACAGGCACCACATTAGTGTTTATATGACATGAACCAGATTAAGTCTTTAAAACCCGCTGCCCAAGATATTCACATGAAAATCGGTATTCTAAAATCAATGATGTATTGCGGGGTACTTTGGGGGCTATATCATCAGGGTTGGGCCATGACCTCCGATCAGGATGATTTTATTTTTCCCTTTTGGTTAAACGGTGTCCAAGCCTATAAATATGCCAAGAAACACTGGCCAAACTACACTCCGCGCCAGATTAGCCCGCAGGATTTTCAGAATTCCCTGCTACCGACCTTAACCCGTTTAAAAGTTACACCGGCGCTGTGTCATTGTTCCAGCCAGCAATTCAAGCTGACCACACAGCAAATGAAACACTTTTTCTTTAATGACGCCCAGTTAAAGACCGCTTAACGTAGAGATTCATGCACCATTAAACCTCAATGAAAACAATATGACTGCTGATTATGGCCTCTAATGATAAAACTATTGGCATTTTTCAAAATTGAGGTTAAGTTAGAACCCATACCAAGAACAAAAATGGCAAGGACCAGACAGAATGACCAATGTAACACACGTATTAAAAGATAAGCATAGCCAGGAAATATACACCGTTAGTCCAGAAGCAACTGTACTCGAAGCAATTTCAATTATGGCCGATAAAGGCATCGGGGCGCTTGTAGTGACCCATGAAGGCCAAGTGGTCGGGATTTTATCCGAGCGTGACTACACCCGTAAAATTGCGTTGATGGAACGCTCTTCTTATGACACCACCGTCAATGAGATTATGACCGCAAAGGTACTGACCGTGACCCAAAGCACCAGTGTAGAAGACTGTTTGAGCCTGATGACCGATCGTCATTTACGTCATTTACCGGTAGTAGAAGATGGCAAACTGGTTGGACTGGTGTCGATTGGCGACTTGGTAAAAGCAGTGATGGATGATCAACGTAAACTGATCGACCAGCTACAACAATATATTGCCAGCTAAACAGACAATATAAAAAACAAAAAAACTCTCCTTCAAGAGAGTTTTTTTATGGCTAGCCTTTTAAAAAACGATCTTTTTTAAAACTGCTCGTTTAAAAGAGACTAAACAGGATTAATTCAAGCCCAGCTTGTGTGCCACATAGTCCGCATCTTTGTCACCGCGACCAGACAGGTTCACCACAATATTGGTGTCTTTGGACATTTTTGGTGCTTCACGCATTGCCCATGCGACCGCATGCGAGCTTTCCAGTGCCGGCACAATCCCTTCAACCCGTGATAGCTGAATAAAGGCGTCCAGACACTCCTGATCAGTAGCAGTGGTATATTCGACACGACCAGCATCTTTCAGGAAGCTGTGCTGTGGCCCTACACCCGGATAATCCAGCCCAGATGCAATCGAGTGTACCGGGAGTGGCTCACCCTGCTCATCTTCCAGCACATAACAGGCCATACCGTGTAACTGACCCGGTTTACCTAAGGTGAGGGTTGCAGAGTGCATATCGGTATTCAGGCCATGACCGGCTGGCTCAACACCAACCAGTTTTACTTCCGGATCATTCAGAAACGCGGTAAAAGCGCCCACAGCATTAGAACCACCACCGACACAAGCCACAATATAATCCGGCTGTGCACCAAAACGTTCCTGCGCCTGAACTTTAATTTCATCACCAATAATGGCCTGGAAATCACGTACCATCATCGGGAATGGATGCGGTCCCACCACCGAACCAATCGCATAAATATAGTTTTTCGGATCTTTTAAGTATTCTTCGAAGGCGCTGTCTACCGCATCTTTTAAGGTTGCAGTGCCGCGGGTCACGGAAATCAGCTTGGCGCCCAGAATTTTCATTTTTACGACATTGGGATGTTCTTTCTCAATATCGACCTGACCCATGTGAATTTCGCATGGAATACCGACCAGGGCACAGGCGGTTGCCAATGCCACGCCATGCTGACCAGCGCCAGTTTCGGCAATGACTTTGGTTTTGCCCATATATTTGGCCAGCAAGGCTTCACCTAAACAATGGTTAATTTTATGTGCACCAGTGTGATTTAAATCTTCACGTTTTAAATAGATTTGTGCCCCGCCCAACTGCTCAGATAAACGCTTGGCATGAAATAGCGGACTTGGACGACCCACATAATGTGCGAATAGCTCAGCCAGTTCCTGCTGAAATTCCGGAGTCTGACGAATTTCTTCGTAGGCCACTTTAATATCATCCATCGCCGCTTTCAGATGCGGTGGAATAAACTGCCCGCCATATTCACCAAAAAAGCCATCTTCATTGGGTAAGGCAACGCCATTCATCTGAGAGTTCATGCAGTATTCCTTCTATTTTATGAAGCTTAACGCGCCAAATAACGGGTTAAATCTTCAATCCCCTTTAACGTCATGGGATACATATGATTTTCAAAAATTTGCTGAATTAAACCGATGGTCTGGGTGTAGTGCCAATATTGCTCTTGTTCCGGGTTCAGCCAGGCGGTTTTATCAAAATGCTGGCGTAAACGGCGCAACCACACCTGCCCGGCCTCATCATTCATATATTCCACTGAACCCCCAACGGCATTCAGCTCATAAGGTGCCATACTGGCATCCCCGACCACAATCACACGATAGTCGCGTCCGTAGGTGTTGAATAAATCCCAGGTATTCATACGGGTGTGTGAACGGCGTACATTGTCTTTCCAGACATAATCGTACAGGCAGTTATGAAAATAAAAATATTCCAACGTTTTAAATTCGGTTTTGGCCGCACTAAACAGCTTTTCACACTGGGCGATGTGCGCATCCATGGAGCCGCCGACATCAAACAGCATTAACACTTTAACCCGGTTACGCCGTTCGGGTACCAGTTGCACATCCAGAATACCCTGTTTGGCGGTTTCACGAATGGTGCCATCGACATCTAATTCTTCAGCCGCGCCCTGACGGGCAAACTTGCGCAGACGGCGCAGCGCCATTTGCATTTGCCGTGAACCGAGCAGCTGGTCATCATCCAGATTACGGTATTGACGCTGTTCCCAGACTTTAACCGCTGAACGTTTACGGCCCGGCCCGCCTATACGCACCCCTTCAGGATGATCACCATAGGCACCAAACGGCGAGGTTCCACCGGTCCCAATCATGCGGTTACCGCCCTGATGCTTTTTATGCTGTTCGCGTAAACGTTCTTCCAGCATTTTCATCAGTTCTTCCAGTGAACCGGCTTTTTTCAGTTCTTCGCGCTGCTCCGGGGTTAAATGCTTTTCCAGCAGCTCCAGATCAAACCAGTCTTTCGGCAGCTTATGGACCTGATTCAGCAATTCATCCAGATCAAAGGTCGAGATACCATCAAAGTAATCTTTCATGGCCCGGTCGAACTTGTCAAAAAAGCGCTCATCCTTGACCATAATGGTTTTGGCCAGATGATAAAACTCATCCTGATTGGCAAAGACCAGACCTTCTGCCACTGCACGGTTCAGGTCAATCAGTTCGCGGGTGGTGACCGGGATGCCGTATTTTCTTAAGGTATAAAACAATCGCACAAACATGTGGCGATTACTCCCTTAACGACGAGCCATAAAGGCTAAGCGTTCCAGTAACTGAACATCCTGCTCGTTTTTAATCAGCGCACCGTACAACGGTGGAATGGCTTTGGTTTTGTCAGCATTACGCAGAATATCGTCCGGCATGTCATCCGCCATTAACAGGCTTAGCCAGTCAATCAGCTCAGAGGTTGAAGGCGGTTTTTTCAGACCTGGAATCTGGCGTAATTTAAAGAACACCTGTAGAGCTTCTGACACCAAAGTCGTGGAGATATTCGGGAAATGTACATTGATGATGTCACGCATGGTGGCTTCATCAGGGAAATCAATATAATGGAAGAAACAGCGACGCAAGAAGGCATCGGGCAGTTCTTTTTCATTATTGGAAGTGATGATCACAATCGGACGCTGCGTTGCGCTAATGGTTTCGCCAGTTTCATAAACGAAAAAGGACATTTTATCCAGCTCATGCAGCAAGTCGTTTGGAAACTCGATATCGGCCTTGTCAATCTCGTCAATCAGCAGTACACAGCGCTCTTCACTGCTAAACGCTTCCCACAGTTTGCCCGGCTTAATATAGTTTTTAATATCATAAACCCGGTCATCCCCCAGCTGGCTATCACGTAAACGCGACACAGCATCATATTCATACAGGCCTTGCTGGGCTTTGGTGGTCGATTTGATATGCCAGGTAATCAGTTTCAGTCCCAGGCTTTGCGCGACCTGCTCGGCCAGTAAGGTTTTACCGGTACCCGGTTCACCTTTAATTAACAGGGGCTTTTGTAAACGACGTGCCGCCTGCACCGCCAGCTTTAAGCTGTCAGTGGCGATGTATTGATCAGTACCAGTGAAGTGTTGTGTATCTACAGACATGAGATAACCTTATTTCAATTTAAACTTATTTTTGTAATTAAAGTGCTGTGCTGTTGTTCTTGGCAGCAAGACCTGCCTTACGCTGGCTATATTTAGACCAGAAATAACCAACCACCAGTCCTAAACCAATCACCACCAGAATGGCAGATAAATTGGACCAGACCAGCGGCATTTCCTTGGTTAATACACCAAACAGCAAACCAAAGGTGGCCGGTGCAATACCTGCATTATGCCCTTCGGAAATGGTAGGCGTCAGCAAGATAGCAAAGACCACAATCCAGCTTACGCCGCCAAGTGGATGAGGCAGACGTTTGGCAATTTCATACCAGCACCATAAAATAATCAGGCTACCCAATAGATAGACCGTAACGGCAATGGTATTTTCAGGAATTGATTCTAAAAAAGTCATTAAATTTTCCATCACTCAACTCCTGAATTTAACTTAGGCACCGCGTAAGCCTTCTGGCTCAACCGCATTCGGATTGATTAAACCTTCTGGCGGCATTTGAATAAAGAAGCCTTTGGTTTGAATCGAATCCATGACATGCAGAATATTGGCCCGCGCGAGTTTACGGTTTTCATGCAATTCTAAATCCATAACAAACGTTGCACGACCAAATGCAGTACGCAGTACTTCCGGTACCACTTCAAGCGGATCTGCCGCTTCTGCTTGATCATCTTGGCTTTCAATACGAGCGACATAAAGATACATTTCATCTTTTTTGCTCGATTTATAAATTGAACAGAACATATTCAGCACAATACTCGTTTAACTCAGGCCAAAGCATACATCAAAAAAAAGACGGATACATTAGTGATTATTAACGCATCAGTCGTGATTGTGTACAAATCATAATTCTGGCAGCAGTTTGCTGTTTTTTTAATCCATCACTATCATATGATTGGATAAATACTGCTGATCTTGATGCAGCACTTCAATCAGCGGCTTGGTCAGCAGATCATAACGCCAGCCCAATAAATAGCTTGGTAAATCCTGCTCATCATTTTTAAATACCACATGTTGATACAGGGCATTCAGCCATTTTTTCCGCATCAGCACTTCTTTAGGGATGCCGGTTTCATTGACGCCGCGTTGAATCACCTGCTCAATGTGCTGCCCGACTTCTTTGGAAGAATGGCGAATTGGACGCGCCATGCGCAGCGGCCAGTGCTCTGGATCGGGCAGGAATTTCAACAGATCTAAAATGGTTTTGCCATGTTCACGTAAAATATTTGGACGGATTTCCTTCACGTGTGACAGCTGGAAATTGTTTTTCGGATTTTTCTCAACCAGATCCAGCAAGGTGGTATTTTTCAGAATAAAGCTACGTGGCTGGTTCAAAGCCTTAACCATCTGTTCACGCCAGACCACCAGTTGCTGTAACTGCATGAGCTGACGGCGTGAATGGCGGTAATTGCCGACATCCTGATACAAACGCTCTAGCGGTGTATCTTCCCCAATTTCCTGGGTTAAATGACGGCAGTCTTCTACCACCAGATTCAGTAACGATTTTTGCTGCAAGTCCTGCTGTACTTTTTCTGCCAGTTGCATTAAATACAGCACATCATTGGCCGCATATTGCAACTGTTCCGGTGATAATGGTCGCGCCAGCCAGTCCGAACGGGTCTGATCTTTGTCAATATCGACTTCCAGCACCTGCTTTAAAGCATTCTGATAGCTGACCTGCAAACCATAGCCCAAAAAGGACATGCCAACCTGGGTATCAAATACATTTTTTAGTGATTTTTGCTGGGCATAATGATAGATCAGGTCAATATCTTCGCCGCAAGCATGGAAAATATTCTGCTGCGCCTGGAAGATTTTTTCCCAGAACGCCGAAAGATTCAGCGTTGTTCCATCCAGCAAATAAACTTTTCCTGCGACATTAATCTGGAACACCCCCAATTTGGGCCATAAGGTATCAACCTTGATGAATTCGGTATCCAGTCCATAGGTAGAGTTTTGACTCATTAATGTTAAAACATTTTCAAAGTCTTGTTGCTGTTGAATAAATTGGAACATAGCAGAGAGAGTCGTTAAAGTTTCTCAAGGGGTATTTTAACCAATAAATATAATTTAGCTATAAAAAAATAAAACTTACGGTATATTTTGCTGATTTTTTTAAAGTTTAAGCTCAAGATAAACAAAAGTTTATATTTTTTATATCTTAGTTAAAGTTTCAATATTTGATTAAGACCCAATTTAAAAAGTTGAAATCTGATGAAATAAGCACCGGAGTACTTATTTCATGCGCATACGGTTATGGACAGCCTGACTTAAAGTGTGACTGTCGATATATTCCAGTTCACCACCTTGCGGCACGCCTTGAGCAATCCGGGTCATCTGCACCGGTAAATGCTTGGTCGCTTCGACCAGATAATGCGCCGTCGCCTGACCTTCTACCGTGGCATTGGTCGCCAGAATCACTTCTTTGACCTGACCCGAGCTTAAACGGTGAATTAAAGCTGGAATCCCGATTTCTTCCGGGCCAATCCCGTCAAGCGGCGATAAATGCCCGCCCAAGACATGATATTTACCGCGGAAGCTGCCACTTTGTTCAATTGCCATGACATCGGCTGGTGATTCCACCACGCAGAGTAATTCTTCATCACGCTCCGAAGATGCGCAGATATTGCACACTTCATCTTCGGTTAAAGAATGGCAGATGGAACATTCGTGAATATGCGTGGTCGCCTCATTTAAGGCATAAGCCAGACCCAGCGCGCCTTCACGGTTTTTCATGATCAGGTGCAAGGCCATGCGCTGGGCCGATTTTGGCCCAACACTTGGCAAAATACGCAAGGCTTGTACCAGTTGATCAAAACGATCGCTGAACACAGATGCGCTACCTTAGAACATGCCTGCCAAACCTGGTGGTAAGCCCATACCAGAATTCGCTGCTTTCATACGTTCTTCAGAAATGGTTTCTGCCTGACGCGCTGCATCATTCATGGCCGCAGCAATCAGGTCTTCAATCATGTCTGGATCGTCTTGTAACAGTTCAGGATTGATTTCAATACGCTTTACCACGTTACGGCAGGTCATGGTTACTTTGACCAGACCACCGCCCGCTTCGGCATTCACTTCAGTTTGTGCCAGTTCTTCTTTGGCTTTCTTGATATTGTTTTCTACTTCTTTCTGCATGCGCTGCGCTTGCTGCATTAACATATTAATGTTCATAAAAATCTCCGAACAAAACTGACATCTTTGGCTAAGCACTCTACACGAAAATTCAGCAAAAAGATGTCAGAATTTATAAATTAAATCAGGTCTAAACCACGGCTAAGGTCGCGAATAATATCATCAATATCTTCCAGACCCACAGAAACACGAATTAAACCTTCTGAAATACCGGCTTGCTGTTTGGCTTCGGCAGACATACGGCCATGTGAGGTGGTGGCAGGATGGGTAATCGTAGATTTTACATCGCCAAGGTTACTGGTAATCGATAAGAAACGCGTGTTATCAATGACGGTCCATGCACCTTCACGCTCACCTTTCACCACGAACGATACAACACCGCCAAAACCGCTTTGTTGCTTTTTCGCTAATTCATGCCCTGGATGCTGCGGCAAGCCAGCGTAATATACGGTTTCCACTTTTGGATGAGCATCCAGCCATTCTGCCAGCTTCTGCGCACTGGCGCAGTGGGCTTTCATCCGCAGGTTCAGAGTTTCCAGACCTTTAAGGAAGACCCAGGCATTAAACGGACTCATCGAGTTACCCAGGGTACGAATCACGCCATTAATTTCTTCCAGCAGCTGGTGATTACCCACCACAGCACCACCCAAGGCACGGCCCTGACCATCAATATATTTAGTTGATGAATAAATGATTAAATCCGCACCAAATTTAATCGGCTGCTGTAAAACCGGGGTACAGAAGGTATTGTCAACGGCAAACAAGGCATTGGCTGCATGGGCAATATCAGCAATCGCTTGCAAATCACCCACTTGCGCCAATGGATTAGATGGGGTTTCAATAAACAGTAAACGTGTATTTGGGCGAATCGCCTGCTGCCAGGCCGCTAAATCTTCCAGATCAACAAAGGTTACATCTACGCCAAATTTCATGACATATTTTTCAAATAATGAAATGATCGAACCGAATACCGCGCGTGAACACACCACATGATCGCCGGCTTTTAAATAGGCCAGGGTAATTGCATGTACTGCAGCCATACCTGAACTGGTGGCCACGGCACGTTCTGCGCCATCGAGCACTGCTAAGCGTTTTTCAAAAGTATGGACAGTCGGATTGGTATAACGGGAATAGGTATTCCCTTCAATTTGCCCAGAAAATTTGGCGGCTGCATCAGCTGCACTTTCGCAAACAAAAGACGATGTTAAAAAGATGGGTTCACTATGCTCACCCTCGAAGGTACGGTCATGACCAGTACGAATTGCCAAAGTATCTAACTGATATTCGATCTCGTCTTGTTCGCTCATCTCGATTTTCGCCCTTAGACTACCGTTATAAGAATTGCCAACATTTTGAGCGCCCAAGGTGTTTAAGGTCAAGGTAAAATATGGAAATATCGCTTAGACTTCATCCAACTCAGCGTCATGACAAGCAGATAGAGGCTATGAACCCAGTACAGAAAAAATTTGCAGATCAACGCAAGAAGTTAAAAAACTTATCGACCCGGCTTTTTAACAGCAAGACTTTGGTGATCTCCCAAACCACACCGTATGAGATCATTGGCGAATACCAACACGCACAAATCCGTTATTACGCTTCACCCAATAAAGCCTATCAGGAGCCGCTGGTCTTTGTTGCGCCGCTGGCGATTAATATGGCGATTTATGATTTGTATCCCTATCGCTCTTTAATCAAGCATTTCCAGCATAGCGGTTTTGATGTCTACCTGATTGACTGGGGACGTTTAAACTATACCCATCGTCATTTAAATTTTATGTACTTTATTAATGCTGCGATTCCGCATTGTATTGAGCAGATTCGACAGCACTCCCATAGCGAGCAGATTTCCCTACATGGCTGGAGTATGGCCGGCGTCTTTGTGATGCTGTATACCGCCTATCGTCAACCTCAGATTGTGAAAAACCTGATGGTGCTGGGCAGCCCGGTAGATAGTTATGCTTCCGGTCGCATCGGCCAGCTGTTTAAATGCAGCAACCAGCTGATTTCACGTAATCACAAATTAAAACAGGCCTTACATCAGGGCTCTATTCCCCCACATTTCATTCATACACCCGGCATCATCAACGCTTTAGGTTTTAAAATTCTAGATCCTAAAGGCTGGCTGGACAGTCAGCGCCAGCTGTTTCTCAACCTGCATGATCCGCAAATACTGCATGAACATGCCACGCTGGGGAATTTCCTGAACAATATGATTGATTATCCGGGCGGGATTAATCAGGACATGGTACTGAATGTCTGGCTGCAAAATCCGCTGAAAAACGGCATTATCCGCCTAAAGGATGAACATATTGAACTGAAAAACATTCGCTGTTCTTTATTTGTTGGGGCCGGGCAAAGCGACCAGATTGTGACGGCCGCCGCTGCACAGCCTTTAAGCCAGTTGACAAGTAGTACAGATGTCACGTTTACTCTTATTCCGGGTGGTCACTTAGGCCTGATGTCCAGCCAGAAAAGTGCCAATGAATTCTGGCCCAAGCTGACCCGTTGGCTCGAGCAAAGATCAACAAAAATACACAAGGAAACCGCATGATTCAGTCCGTTGCATTTATTGGTTTGGGCGCTATGGGATACCGCATGGCCGCACATTTACCCCAGCATTTTGATACAGTCTATGTCTGGAACCGTAATTTTGCCAAAGCCGAGCAACACGCAGCGGAATATGCTACACAGGCGGTTCAGCTTGAACAGGCCGTACAGGCCGATGTGATTTTTTCCTGCCTGCCGACCAGCCAGGATGTAGAACATCTGTTAGAGGGTTTGACGCTAAAAGCCGGCTCTATCTGGGTGGACTGTACCAGCGGTGTTCCAGATTCTGCCCAAAAAGTGGCTGCGCAGCTCAAAGCACAACAGGTAGATTTTCTGGATGCACCTGTGAGTGGGCAAACCATCGGTGCAGAAAAAGGCACCTTAACCGTGATGGTGGGCGGGGATGCGCAAGCTTTTGAAAAAGCCCTACCCGCAATGCAGGCTTTTGGGCAACTGATCAAGCATGTCGGTGAACCGGGCGCCGGTTTTGCCGTTAAAGCCATTAACAACATGCTGATGGCTGTCAATTTATGCGCCGTTGCCGAAGGATTTACCACCTTAAAAGCGCATGGGGTAAACTTAAACGAAGCGCTGGACTGTATTAATGCCTCAAGCGGCAAAAGCGCGGTAACGGAAATGGTGCTACCTCAACGTATTCTTAATCGCGCATTTCCACTAACCTTTGCCCTGCCACTACTGGCCAAAGATACCGGAATTGCTTTAGACTTGGTACGCGATGCAAAACTTTCAGCACCGGTACTCGGATTGGCCCAAAGTTTGATTCAGGCTGCCAATGCTACTGCTGAACCAGATAGCGACTTCTCCAGCGCCGTTAAAATGTATGAGGCCTGGAGCAAGATTACAATTGAGTAAGATCTGGCCATTGAATAATCAGAATAAAACCTAATATTGTGAGTAGATGCTTACCCACAATGTTATTACAGAGGAAACTCGTATGAATAAGCTCACTGTTGCATTATTGACCAGTCTTGCAACATTCATTGGGGCAAATACCACTGCTTTTGCTTCAGCACAGGAATGTCAAAAGCTGAAAAATGATCATGATGTGATTTATGCATCAAAAGGCTTCTGCTTTAAAGATCCTGAAGCCAAAGCCAAGTTTGGCAATGACAACTGCTATACCACCAAGCCAAAATTTTCTGAAAGAGAGCAACAACGACTTGACGAAATCAAGGCGCGTCAGAAAGAATTGAACTGTAAATAATTCAATGCATTGATTAAAGGAAATATCATGGCTTACGATGATCAAAATATTTTTGCAAGAATCCTGCGTGGAGAACTGCCTGCAATTAAAGTCTATGAAGATGAACAGGTTCTTGCGTTTATGGACATCATGCCTCAGGCAGATGGCCATACACTGGTCATCCCGAAATCACCTGCGGTCACCCTGCTCGACTTAGATCCACAAGTCGCAGCCTACACCATTCAGGTGGTGCAGAAAGTTGCCAAAGCCATGGAAAAAGCCTTAGGACTAGATGGAATTGTATTGATGCAGCTGTCTGGCGCTGCTGCGGGACAAACTGTACCGCATGTTCATTTCCACCTCATTCCTACCTCGGTACATCAACTCGGTAAACATGCTGCGCAGATGGGTGACCAGGAAAAAATCATGCAACTGGCTGAAAAGATTAAATCAGCGCTTTAAAATATTTTCCCCGGTGAAATGTAAAAATGAATGGAGCGGCTGCTCCATTTTTTTAAGCAGAACTTCTGCTAAACCTATTTTTATGACACTAAAGTGTCAATTCGCTTGCAATTAAGTGATTCATTTTAAAAATTTTTCCCGATTTGGAAATTTATCTTTTTATAACAATGCCATTAAAAGTAAGTTTTTGATCTGATTTGTACTTTTTAATATTTTTGAAATATTTCCTTAATATTACTGTCGCATTTGTAAGGAATACTTAGCACCAATAGAGAACGGGGGTAGATCAATCCTACTTCTGAACAATGTTTAGGACTAAAAACAATAGTCTGTATTGGAGCTACACATGAAAAAAACGCTTTGCGCATTAGCAGTTGGGGCAACCTTATTTACACCAGCATTAGCTATGGCTGCTGATGTAAAAGTATATGGTCGTGCACACGTATCTTTAGACTATCTTGATGATGGTGCAGACTACAACGAAGTTGGTCTTTCTTCTAACTCATCACGTTTAGGCTTCAAAGCTGAACAAAAATTAGAAAATGGCATGACTGTTTTTGGTCAAGTTGAGCAAGAAGTTAACTTCGCTAGCGGCGAAAAAGACGATAAAAGTATTAATTTTGCAACTCGTGATACCTTTGTAGGTTTAAAAGGTGATTTTGGTCAAGCGCGTGTAGGTCGTTTTGACAGCCCGTTTAAAGTTGCTCGCGGTCCAGTGAACTTCTTTGGTGACATGGTTGGTGATATCCGTAACGTAACCCGTGCTGATATGAAGTTTGACGAACGCAATGAAAACACCATTGAATATAAATCACCAAAATTTGGTGGTGGATTCAACGTTTTAGCTGCAGTTTCAATGCATAGCAATAAAAATATTGCTAAAGATGATAACGGCGAAGGTGTTGAGGATAATAAAGCATACGATCTAGCTTTAACTTATAAAGAAGGTCCAGTTGACTTTGCTGCCGCTTATGAGCGCTACGAAGAAAACGCAGCAATTGGTGCAGGTGAGCGAGATGGTTTCCGTATCGCAGCTGCATATAAAATCACACCTGAATTAAACTTCGGTGGTTTATATCAATATTTAACGCATGATAACGATGCTGAAAACCCAGATGCTCAAGTATTTGGCGTAGCAGCAGACTATAAAGTTGCACCTAAAACTTATGTACGTGGTCAAGTCTTCCACCGTGACGTTGACACCGACGATGCAAACTCTACACTTTTAGCAGTTGGTGTTGAACATCGTTTAGATAAGGCTGTACGTGTATACGCAAACCTTGCAACTATGCTAAATGATAAGAATTCGAACCTAGTACCATGGAAAGAAGCTCGTTCAAATAGCGTAAGTGGCGTAGCTGATGAAAATGCTACTGCTCTTTCTCTAGGTTTCCGTTACGACTTCTAAGTCTAACCTCTACCTAAAAAGCAAAAAAAACACGCTTCGGCGTGTTTTTTATATCCAGATTTATGGATTTAAAAAGCCAACCTCAGGTTGGCTTCATTATATAAACAGGCTTATCTTTTCAAGAAACCTGACACCATATTCAGCACATTCTGAATATCATTATTGGCTTCAGTTTTACTGGTCTGCTCACCCTGTGGAGTTAAAGAGTCAATAATCTGTGGCAACACCTGTGAAATTGCGCCATAAATATCCTGTTTAGGGGCATGGGTTTGCTGCGCTACCTGTTCCACTTCTTCATCATCAAACAGATTCTGGACTTCCTGCGGATTCACACTGGCATTCTCGCCCGGCCCGGTCGAAACCCAGTCATCCACCTGGCTGCTTAGGCCCTGACCTTTTAATTTGTCCAGTGCACCTTGCAAACCACCCTGCTTTTGAATCCAGGCCAGCACCAAAGGCAATACCGCAACCAGAAGAGAAGTTTTAGAACTACCACCTAGCCCCTGACTGGAACCACCGAATTGGCCCAGCACAGAGCCTAAAATCCCACCCAAACCGCCTTGCTGGCTTTGCCCACTCTGCTGGTGATTATTTCCCAGTTGACCTAGAACTGAACCGAGAATACCGCCTAGCCCAGCACTTTGTTGGGATTGCTGCTGATTAGAATTTGAACCTAAGGCCTGTTTCGCCAAAATTTCCACAATATTGCTTAAGTTTGTCATGATTTTTATTTCTTCCTTTAATGACATTCACTCAGCATACGATGCTTCATTCATCTGAAACATCCGAAATTGTTATGTTTTTGCAAAAACTGCAGAAAAGCTGAGCATTACCAGCGATATTTATCCCAGTTTTCCGGGTTAGCCCAGAATTTGGAATTAAACCAGTCCGGTACATGCTTATAGGTCAAAATATTAAATTGCCACAACATTAGGTCATGCTGCGGCTGACTTTTATCCATCAGTTGGGTAAAGCCCAAGGCACGCAATAAAGGTTCATCCTGGCGTTTAGTCACCACCACCATACGTTTGGCCAGCAAATCACGCAGTTTCACCAAAAGCTGCGATTTCTGCGCGCTGCTCAAATCTGCCATTTCTTCGGTATCCAGCAGTACAAAAGCCAAATCAAAACGCTGGGTAAAAGGCAGATTTAAAAGCGTAGTTACGTTAAAATATTGCCATTGAATTGTCTGATGATGATCGTATTGTTCAAGATGTTGACCAATACACAATGCAGTAGAAACTGGCTGCTCCTGGGTTAAATCGTCTAGCATAGAAGTGATGACATTCATCTCAGCCATGACTGCATTCCTTATGATGAAAGTGAGTATTTTTTATGGAACTACAAGGCATTTGCCATAAAATGCATGCAGGTCTAAAGGACCTTAGTGTAACTGATCAACAGACACACCGGGCAAATGTTGAATATAAATTTATTCTGGATCGCTCAGAAATCGAACTGCCTTTTCGCTTGGGTCAAGAAATAGAAATTGAATGGACCGGCAATATTTACTGTGTTTCTTGCGGCAGTAAAACACCAAAATCCTATTCACAAGGTCACTGCTTTAAATGCTTTAAAACCAAAGCGTCCTGTGACATGTGTATTATGAAACCGGAAACCTGTCATTATCATTTAGGCACTTGCCGTGAAGAAGAATTTGCACGATCTGTCTGCTTCCAGCCGCATGTGGTGTACCTAGCCAACTCCAGTGGCTTAAAGGTCGGAATTACCCGTATTGGCCAAATGCCAACACGCTGGCTGGATCAGGGCGCAACTCAGGCCTTACCGATTATGAAAGTCGGCTCTCGTCGTTTATCTGGCCAGCTGGAAATCATGTTTGGCTCACAAATTGCCGATAAAACTGACTGGCGCAAACTGCTCAAAGGTGAAGCTGAACCGGTCGATTTAATTGCGACGCGTGACCAGCTGATTGAAGAATTTGCACCTAAAATCAGCACAATTCGTGAAGAATTTAACCAGAATCTTGAGTTTAATGAAACATTGGAATTGATGGAGCAGGAACGTCCACGCGAGTTTATTTATCCGGTAGAACAGTATCCTGAAAAAATTAAATCGCATAATCTGGATAAGACCCCGGTGATTCGCGGCAAACTTTTCGGGATTAAAGGTCAGTATTTAATTTTAGATACTGGCGTAATTAATATCCGTAAATATACCGGCTATGAACTGATTATCCGTACTGAATAAACTTTTCACCAAAATATAAGCACAATAAAAAAACCGGCGTTTGCGCCGGTTTTTTTATTATGCAGTCAGACTTATTCAATATCTGCTTTAGCTTTCAGATACTGGGTATAGTCATCCAGTTCTTGCTGGGCGCGCAGCTGTTGATACAACTTGGCAAGCTCCTGTAACTGTTCAGGCGTTAAAGCATTTGAAGTGGTACGGTTCACATTCGATACTGCCACGACCACCAGTTCATTTGGCAAAGCTGCCGTGGTCACAGACCACATCCCTTGCTTCGGTGGCATCAAGCTAAATGCAGCACGCTCAATTTCACGCTTTAAACGACCTTCAGCACGGGTAAATACACCAGCATCTTCAAAACGGATTTGCTGCTGAGCCAAGACTTCTGCAGCCGGTTGCGTCTTGAACTCATCCAGTGATTTCTGGATTTTGGCTTTGGCTGCATTAAAGGCTTTTTCTTCAATCAGTTTGGCACGTACACGTGGTGTTGCTTCAGCCAGGGTTTGCACACCCGCAGCATGATACTCACGTACTTTCACCCAAACCACATTACCATTGGCCATTTGAATGTTACTTGAAGCGTTACGATCGCCGTTTTTCACATCATCATTAAACAGTTTCACCTTCACACTTGGATCAGATAATACTGGATGCTGAGAGGCCAGACTAAAGCCTTTTACCGATTCAACCTTGGTGCCTTTGACTTCCTGAGATACCACATCCAGCGCATCACTACCCACCACCATCTCATTCAGGCTATTTACCGTATCCGAGAAGGCATTTTGCTGTTTGGTCTTTTTCAGTTCTGCAGTTAAACGGGCTTTTTCCGCTTCAAAAGAAGGCACCTGAACTGCATCGGTTTCAACCTGAATTAGATGATAACCATATTGGGTTTTCACCGGCTGAGAAATCTGACCTGATTTCAGACTGGTGACTGCCTGATCAAAGGCATTGCCAAAGGCACCCACGTCATAAGCCTCAAATAAGCCACCCTTGTCTTTAGATTCCGGGTCTTCTGAATATTTCTGTGCAGCAGCGGCAAAACTGGTGCCCTGCTGGATTTCAGCATACACCTGATCCGCCAGTTTTTTGGCAGCTGCATCATCACGTGCATCGGTGGTAATTAAAATATGTTTAACCTCACGCGCTGCATTTTTTTGCTGGGCTTCAACAAACTTGTCATAGGCCTGTTGCAATTCTGCATCGGTGATTGCAGCTTCAGTCGCGGAAATATGTGCTGGCGTCAGAACAATAAAGTCGACATCAACATTGGCGACCTGCTTAAACAGGGTCGAATGTTTATTGTAATAATCACTGATTTCTTGCGCTGAAACCTGAATATTTTTCTTATATTCATCCAGTTTAATGCTGGATAAATGCAAGGTACGCTGTTCGGTTTGTAAATTGGCAATCTGCTGGATATCCAGCTCGCTCACCAAGGCATGATCCATAAAGCTCGCGCTAAGCATTTTCAAGGCATGATCCTGACGCAGATTCTGGATTAAAGCCTGACTGCTCATGCCCACTGAACGCAGGTAATTGGCATACAGTGCTTCAGAAAACTGGCCATTTTCCTGAAAGCTTGGTTGCTGGGCAATCATCTGCTCAATTTGCGCATCGCTTAAGGAAATACCCAAATGTTCCGTCTGTTGTAACAGCAAGGTACGTGCAATCAGAGTATCGAGTGCTTTATTTTCAATATACGCCTGATTCAACAAGGTCTCATCGCCTTGTGTATAGCTGAGATATTGTTGTTTTAATGAGTTGGTTAAGGCTTCTAATTCCTGTTTGGAAACCTGTTGCCCATTTACTGATTTTGCCGAGTCGGCAGAATTGCCGCCACTAAAATATCCTTCAATACCTACAAGTGCTAAAGGGATCAGAAACAGAACGAGCAAAACCTTGCCCAACCAGCCCTTAATAACATTACGAAAAGATTCCATAAGTATTCCAATATTTTACTTGTGCAGGATTTTAACCGAAAACCCTCAGCGAATGAATGTATTAAAACCCGAAACTCTGATTATTAATAAAAAACGCGCCAGGAGGCGCGTTTAATACTGCTTAAAAGATCAAGCTACAGAATCTTTTAAACCTTTACCCGCTTTGAAGCTAGGTACTTTGCTTGCTTTAATCTCAAGTGTTTCACCAGTTTGTGGGTTACGGCCTGTACGAGCAGCACGTTCTTTCACATTGAAAGTACCGAAGCCCACTAAAGTCACTGTGTCGCCTGCTTTCAGCGCTTCAGTGATTGAAGCAATTGTAGCGTCTAAAGCCTTACCAGCGTCAGTCTTAGACAATCCCCCTTTCTCTGCAATTGCATCAATTAATTCTGATTTATTCATGAAGATTACGTCCTCTTAATATCGTTTATTTAAGGTCCAAAGATTTCGTTTAAGTTACCGTAATGCCTTTATAGCAATGCTTTGAGGGTAAAAGCAATACTCTCCAGACGCATTTATACAAAATAAGTTGCAAAAATCTGCCAAAAAATGCCAAAGCTGTCGAGATTTTCACTTTTTCAGGAGTTGTTCTTTTAATTGCTTATTTTCTTCAATTAAAGCATCGACTTTGCTGTGCAGTTGCAGCACCAGCTGCTCTAAATGCTGGATATCTTTCACGGTTACCAGCCCTATACGGTTCAAGGAATGATGAACACTATGGTCAATCATCCGTTCGACCTTATCTTTGGTATCGACCACCGATTCTTTGGCCTTTTCAGAAACTTTTTCTACGGTTTGATCGGCAATTTCGGTGGTTTTGGATTCCAGTTCTTCCCCCACCTTGACCAGTGAGTCAAATAATTTATTGCCTTCTTCTTCAGCACGGGAAAATGCGCCTAAGCCGGCCAGCCAGATCTGTTTGGTATATTTGCGAAAATCTAGCGCCGATTTACGCCCTGAACGTACTCTTGCTTTGTTTTTAGACGCTTTTTCATTTTCGTTTTGTGGTTCTGGCGATTCTACTGCTGCTTCATCCATTCGCATTTCTCCTGCTTATTTTGTATACCATTCAATATCATAAACCAACAAAATGCTCTTATAATAGCAAATTAAGCACTTGAACGTTTTGTTAAACTGTTCTACAAAGCAAGAATATTATGTATTACTTCCTGGTAATGCACTGCTTGGATATGCACGACTCGATCTGGTTAGGGACTAAATTGTATGAATGAATCGCAACAAAGACAAAATGAATCACATTTGTTGCTGACGATGGTGATGATTGTTCTGGAAACAATCTTTAGCTTTATCTTGAAATATGATCGTGTTGTTGCACTTCAGGCCAAAAAATTTGTAGACCAGAAAATTGCGGTCAAAATTAACAGCTATATCCCCTATTTCGACTTTTATGTGCAGTTTAGTGAACACGGTATTCTGTTTGACCAGAAAGCACCTGAAAAAGCTGTCGAGTTAGATGTACGCACCACCCTGCTGGATTTGATTAAGATTTTTGTCTTGGGGAATCGTCGCAGTATTCGAGCCATGCGCATTGAAGGCGACCCGACTTTAAAAGATGAATTCCGTGATCTGCTGACCTTATTCAGTATTCCTAAAGTGCTGTCGGACTGGCGTCAATGGCTGGCCGATCCTGAACACGAGCAGGAACTGGAAACCTCTAAACGCCGGATTGCCCCATTATTAGAGAAAATTGACCTGCAACGCTCGACCATTAATACCCTGCAGGTAGAAGTTAAACAGTATAAAAACCGCATTCGTCGCATGCAGCGCAACCAAAAGCGAATTAATCTGGCTTTTAGTCTAATTACTCTGCTATTAATTGCGTTATTAGTGTATAATTTATGGATCGTTTAAATCCTTAATTTCCCTGCGATTGAATCGAATATCCGAATAATAAAAAAACTTGACTATTTTAGTCAGGATTCATAGAATCTACACATCTAGTCCAACCATGTGTATCGAATCATGCGCTTAACCACTCGCGGTCGCTACGCAGTGACTGCTCTACTTGATCTAGCTTTGCAGCCAACTGAACAAACGATCACTCTTGCAGAAATTGCAGCTCGACAATCTATTTCTGTCGCTTACCTTGAGCAGTTATTTGCGAAATTAAAGCGTCACGGCCTGGTTTCCAGTATTCGTGGAGCCAATGGTGGTTATCACCTGGCGCGCAGTGCCGATACAATCACCGTATTAGAAATCATTGAAGCTGTAAATGAAACGGTTGATGCCACCCGTTGTGACCATAAAGGCAACTGCCAGAATGGTGCAATGTGCTTAACCCATGATTTATGGCAAGAACTCTCCCACCATATTGCCGATTATCTTGCAAAAATCACCCTTGCTGACCTTGTAGCTCGTGACAACGTTCAAGCCGTTGCAATTCGCCAAAATTCAGCATCTTTTGATTCAGCCCTTTTATCGGTTACAGGTATTTGACATGAAACGTCCGATCTATCTTGACTATGCAGCAACAACTCCTGTAGACCCTCAAGTTGCAGAACGTATGATGGAATGCTTAACTTTCGAAGGCACCTTCGGTAATGCAGCATCTCGTTCACATGCCTATGGCTGGCAAGCAGAAGAAAAAGTGGAATATGCACGTGAACAAGTTGCGAACTTGATCAAAGCTGACCCACGTGAAATTGTCTGGACTTCAGGCGCAACTGAATCTGACAACCTTGCCCTAAAAGGTGTGGCTCAATTCTATGCATCTAAAGGCAAGCACATCATTACCTCTAAAATTGAACACAAAGCAATTTTAGATACCTGCCGCGAGCTTGAGTCTGAAGGCTTCGAAATTACCTATCTTGAGCCACAACCACAAACCGGTTTAATTACCCCGGAAATGGTTCAGGCTGCAATTCGTCCAGATACCATTCTTGTTTCCCTGATGATGGTGAACAACGAAATTGGTACCGTGACTGACGTTGCTGCAATTGGTGAAATTACCCGTGCCAACAAAATCTTCTTCCACGTTGATGCTGCACAGGCTGCGGGTAAAGTCGAGATTGATCTTTCAACCTTAAAAGTTGATTTAATGAGCTTCTCTGCACACAAAATCTATGGCCCTAAAGGCATTGGTGCCTTATTTGTACGCCGTAGCCCGCGTGTGCGTCTGAAAGCGCAAATGCACGGTGGCGGTCATGAGCGCGGTATGCGTTCTGGTACGCTGGCGACCCATCAAATCGTGGGTATGGGCGAAGCATTTGAGCTGGCAGGTAAAAACCTGGAAGCTGAACAAACCCGTTTACGCGTGTTACGTGACAAACTCTGGAATGGTCTGCAAGACCTTGAACAAGTGTTCCTGAACGGTCACCCGACTCAAAACGTAGCCAACTACTTAAACGTCAGCTTCAACTTTGTTGAAGGTGAATCGTTAATGATGGCGCTTAAAGATGCAGCAGTATCTTCAGGTTCTGCATGTACGTCTGCAACGCTTGAGCCATCTTATGTACTGCGTGCGCTAGGTCTGTCTGACGAGCTTGCGCACAGTTCAATTCGCTTCAGTTTTGGCAAATACACCACTGAAGAAGATATTGATCATGTGTTATCAATTACCAAAGCTGCTGTTGAGAAATTACGTGAACTTTCTCCGCTTTGGGATATGTATAAGGAAGGTATCGACCTTTCTACAGTTGAGTGGGCGGAACACTAATTCGACACTGAGATGAAGCTTTATTCAGCTTCATCTCATTGATAAAACGAATATTGACCCCATATTAATATTAACGCTGACCCCGAGGTTTGGAGAAGCAAAATGGCATATAGCGAAAAAGTAATTGATCATTACGAAAACCCACGCAACGTTGGTGTTTTAGACAAAAATGCAGACAACGTAGGTACAGGCATGGTCGGTGCACCAGCATGTGGCGACGTAATGCGTTTACAGATTCAAGTGAATAATGACGGTGTAATTGAAGAAGCACGCTTTAAAACCTATGGCTGTGGTTCGGCAATTGCATCAAGCTCACTGGTGACTGAGTGGTTAAAAGGTAAAACCTTGGACGAAGCTCAAGCCATCAAAAACATTGATATTGCAAACGAACTGGCTTTACCACCAGTTAAAGTACACTGCTCTGTACTTGCAGAAGACGCGATTAAAGCGGCTGTTGAAGACTATCGTACCAAACAGCAAAAAGCTTAATTGTTTCTCGTTTTAAAGACAGATTAACGGAGTTTTCATGATCCATTTAACTGAAAATGCTGCAACTCATATCAGCAATTACTTAAAGAATCGCGGTAAGGGTGAAGGTATTCGCGTTGGCGTGAAAACTTCCGGCTGTTCAGGTCTGGCCTATGTGCTTGAGTTTGTTGATGACATCAATGCATACGATCAGGTATTTGAACAGCACGGTGTAAAAGTATTCGTTGACCCGAAAAGTTTAGTCTATCTTGAAGGTTTAGAGATGGACTATGTCAAAAACGGCTTGAATGAAGGCTTCGAATTCAATAACCCGAATAAAAAAGGTGAATGTGGTTGTGGTGAATCCTTCACGGTTTAATTCCCGACCCTCCCTTCTTTTGCAGATTAAAACAGTGTCTTGTACACTGTTTTAATCGCATTTATGCAGTCCTTTTTTGCAATCAATCGCGGATTATCTCTTCCATGAATCATTTTGAGCTGTTTAACCTGCCTGTAGCACTCGATATTGATTTGGCTACTTTAAAAGCAGAATTTTTAAAGTTACAGCAACAATATCACCCCGATAAAGCCGAAGATAAAGACCAGGCGCTGATTCAGTCCAGCGAAATCAACCAGGCGTATAAAGTTTTATCTCAGGTTGACAGCCGCGCAGGTTATTTACTGAGCTTAAAAAAACAGGATTATCATCTGGATCAGTCGATCAGTGATTTCGAGTTTTTACAGTCTGCCTTGGAAATTCGTGAGCAGCTGGATGATGCCCGCTCTGCCGATGAACTGGCTTCCCTGAAAACCGAAGTCCAGCAATGGATTGATGGTCTGGTTCGCGAATTTAAAATTGATTATGCAGATGAAGACTGGGGCGAAGCACGCGATACAGTACGTAAATTGCGTTTCTTCCAGAAAGTTATGACCGATATTGACAAGGCTGAAGATCGTTTCCTCGACGATGACAGCTTTGACTTAGATGACGATTTTTAATTTTATTTTTTCAAATTAACGTGCAAAGGATGTAACACAATGGCGCTCTTGCAAATTGCAGAACCAGGACAATCAAGCGCACCGCATGAACATCGCATTGCGATTGGAATTGATTTAGGCACCACACATTCACTGGTGGCCACTGTTCTTTCGGCGCAAGCCAAAGTCCTTCATGATGAACAAGGTCGTGTGTTACTTCCCTCAATTGTTCATTATGCCGAAAATGCCACGCAATATGGCAACGATGCCAAACCGTTTATCACCAGCGATCCGAAAAATACCATTGTTTCAGTAAAACGTTTTATGGGTCGCTCCAAGGCAGACATCAAATTTCAGCATCCTTACGATTTAGTGGGTGAAGCCAATGAAATGCCGGCTTTTGAAACTGCACAAGGTCGTAAAACACCGGTAGAAATCTCGGCTGAAATTTTAAAACAGCTGAAAGACCGTGCTGAAGACAGCCTGAAAAATCCGGTCAATGGCGCAGTAATTACTGTTCCGGCCTATTTTGATGAAGCTCAGCGTCAAGCCACACGTGATGCAGCTCAACTGGCTGGCCTGAATGTGCTGCGCTTACTTAATGAACCGACTGCTGCTGCAGTGGCCTATGGTCTGGATCAGGACAGCAATTTAAGCACCGATCGCAACTATGTGATTTATGACTTAGGCGGCGGTACCTTTGACGTATCAATTTTACGCTTCTCGCAAGGCGTATTTGAAGTACTGGCGACCGGTGGTCACACTGCATTAGGTGGTGATGATCTAGATCGTTTAATTGTCAAATGGGCGAAAAAACAGCTGAATATTGACACATTAAATGATACTGAATATGCCCACTTTGTAGTCGCAGCGCGTCAGGCCAAAGAAGCGCTGTCGGATGCTGAATCGGTAGAACTGCAACTGTTAGACCAAACACTAACACTGGATCGTGCGACTTTTGAAAGCATTATTCAGGTGGCGTTAGACAAGACCATTAGCGTCTGCAAACGCGTACTGCGCGATGCCAAACTGGAACTGACCGATATTCAAAACGTGGTACTGGTTGGCGGCTCTACCCGCTCCTATGCGGTGCAAAAAGCTGTCCGTGAGGTATTTAACCAGGAACCGCTATGTACTATTAACCCGGATGAAGTGGTTGCGATTGGCGCCTCTATTACGGCCAATCAGCTGATTGGTAATACCAAAGATGGTTCATTGCTTTTAGATGTTACCCCACTGTCTTTAGGTCTGGAAACCATGGGCGGTCTGGTCGAGCGTTTAATTTCACGTAATACTGCAATTCCAGTCGCGCGTCGTCAGGAATTCACCACTTATCAGGATGGACAAACCGCCATGCTGATTCATGTGGTGCAAGGTGAACGTGATCTGGTTGAGCATTGCCGTAGTTTAGGCCGTTTTGTCCTGCATGGTATTCCACCAATGACTGCCGGTCAGGCGCGTATTGAAGTGACCTTTCAGGTCGATGCCGATGGCCTGCTTAGTGTTTCTGCCAAAGAAACGACTTCTGGCGTCTCTGCGCACATCGACATTAAACCGTCTTATGGTTTATCGAGCGAAGATACCGAACGTTTACTGCTTGACGGTTTCAAATACGCAGAAGAAGACAAACACCTGCGTCATTTACAGGAAACCAAGGTCGAAGCACAGCGTGAACTGGAAGCCCTGGAACAGGCGTTAAAAGTTGATGCACAGCTATTGAGCACAGAACAACTGGACGCATTGAATGGTGCGAAAACCCATTTGTACAGCCAGCTTGAAACAACCGATATTCAGGCTATTGAACAGGCTATTGAACAGCTTAAAATACACAGTGATGCTTTTGCTGCGCTTCGCATGAACCAGCATATTGATGCTGCTCTTAAAGGCACCAAGCTCGACGACTGGTCAAACTCAAACTAATTTAAGGTAAAGACTATGCCACGTATTAAAGTACTTCCACATGCGCAATTCTGCCCAGAAGGTGCTGAGTTTGAAGTTGAACAAAATGCCAACCTGTGCGAAAGCCTGTTAAAAAACGGCATTAAAATTGAACATGCCTGCGATATGTCATGTGCCTGCACCACCTGTCACGTGGTGGTACGCCGCGGTTTTGACAGCCTGGAAGAAATGAATGATGTCGAAGCTGATCTGTTAGATCGTGCTTGGGGTCTAGAACCTGACTCACGTTTATCATGTCAGGTACAGGTGGTTGATGAAGATCTGGAAGTTGAAATTCCAAAATACACCATTAACCATGCTTCTGAAAATCACTAAGACTTAAAACAGAAAAACCACGCTCCGGCGTGGTTTTTTTGACTTGATAGAACACTCAACAATCTTCGATCAAGCAGATCATCTATCTTTATAATTTAATGAAATTCCCGATCTGGTCGATTAACCTCGACTTCTTCAATCACTTCATCTTCCAGTTTTAATTTCACAATACCCTGCGAGTTGGTCAGTTTTTGCTGGGTCTGAATCCGTTTAATCATTTTTTCCAGCACACCAATCAGTTCCGGATATTCAAAGTTTTGCACTTCATCCAGATTCAGCAACAGATGAAAACCTTTGTATTCATAGTCAAACCAGCGCTGATAATCGGATTTTCTGGCCGCATATTTTTCCATGACCTGCCAGGTTTTCACCGGACCCTGAATACCTTTCAGGAAAATTGGCGCTTTCGGCGCACACAGATAATCATTTTTCACCAGTTGATAGGTATCATCTGACAGCAGGATTTCATCAACTTCGGCTGCGCTTTGCAAACGCGCCGCCAGATTGGCATCTCGGCCGACAATGGTATAGGCCATCCGATGCGCCGCACCATAGTTACCAACGTGGCAATAACCGGTACTGATGCCCATGCGGATATGTAACGGCGGATAGCCCATTTTAATCCAGCGTTCACGCAGCAGTTTCATTTGCTGGCGCATGGCAATAGCCATTTCAACGCAGGTCTTGGCATCATTTTCCACACCCTGACTGCTTGGATCACCAAAGAAAATCAGGATAGCATCGCCCATAAACTTATCGACCGTGGCTTCATACTGCTTGGCAATTTCAGTCATATGACTCAAATAATCATTCAGCAGGTAGGCTAAATCGTCTGGAATCAGGGTTTCAGACAGTTCGGTAAAGCCCTGAATATCGGAAAAGAAGATGGTGAGTTTTTTACGTTTATATTCAATTTTGGCTTCTGACTCGCCTTTCATGATCGAGTGCCAGAGCTGAAGCGGCGCATAACGGCTCAACTGGTTGGCAAACTCCATATAGCGGTTCATTTGCTGATAATAATGTTCACGCTTATGGTTAGAGGCACGAATCCGGCGGGTCTGATAAACACTGCCCATCCCGAAATACACGATCATGCACAGGAAGGCCAGAATGGTCAGCTCATTGGTGGTGTATTCAAAATATTCACCAAAGCCAAATACGAAAATATTACACAGATAGAATACCGACGCTGCAAATAAAGCCGCCAGCGACACCAAAAAGAACGACACTTTGACGTTAATGGCGGTATACAGCAAGGCAAAAATAGCCGCAAAGGTCAGGACCAGATTTAAATGCACGGCCGACAGACAGATGGCCACAATCATAATATCTATAATAAATAAGATATTTCTTTTAATCTGATAGTTATATTTAGATTGTAGCCAGCGCGACAGTTTCGGGGTAATAAACAGCAAAAATGCCAATAAAACCGGAATATAAATTTGGTACTGGGTGTCTGGATAGGTGTAATGATAGACAATCAGGATCAGCGATAAACTGGCATAGCCCATAACCCGATGCAGGTAATCAAATTGTGTAGGATCTCGATCCATCCAATAACCTAGTGACACCGTACTCTACTCTCCTTAGCGGATCTGGTCACACCATACATCCCTGCATGATGCAAACACGAATATCAGTCCATTCGCCAGTCAAATGGCATATCGCCCTGACCGCGTAGTGCCAACATTAGCGTTTGGCGCATATGGTTCAGCACTTCATTGTTATACGGTACTGCTGGTGTTCCCCAGACCGGTTTTGGCCATGCCACATCATTTTGATAACGCACCACATGATGGAAATGCAATTGTGGCACCATGTTGCCCAGTGCAGCAACATTCATTTTATCGGCACGGAATACACGTGACAGTTGGCTAGATAACCAGCTCGATTCACGCAGGAACTGTTCCTGATCGGCCTGGCTTAATTCATAGAGTTCAGTAATGCCCGGCACACGTGGAATAAGAATGAGCCAAGGAAATTGCATATCATTCATTAAACGACATGTTGACAGGGGAAAGTCGCCTACAAAAAAAGTATCTTGAGCAAGTTGTGGATGCAAACTAAACATATCTTTATAAATGACGCAAATTAGAATGATGGCTAATACTACCACATCCCAAAGGACGTGAATATTCTATAACGGCCGTTTCACCACAAATAACACACTATTTGCAGCCAGCCAGAGCAATCCCCTATCTTCAATAAATTTCCTTAAATAATCAAGACTTCTTTGCGCAGTCAGCGATTAAATAAGCAGCAGGAATTGCATTGGGACTGAGCGTTGACTCAGGCTGGCAGTTCGCGCAGCAATTGCTCCAGCAAATCGGAAATAAACTGAATCCGTTTTTGATGTTCATCCAACAGCACCATGACTTTTAAACGCTGCCCGCCATCCATCCGGAAATAGGTCGGATGTTTCTGCATCATCTGGATAATACTGATCGCCTGCACCGGGGTATCTGGCGAAAACTCGATATTGCCACCATTGGCACCCACATCAATTTTGGTAATACCGAGCTGCTCGGCTTTCAGACGCAGCTGATGCACGGCAAATAGCTGTTTTACCGGTTGTGGTGGAATACCAAAACGGTCAATCAGTTCCATACGGATGTTGTCGAGTTTTTCCTGTGTATCGGTATTGCTGATACGTTTATAGAATAATAAACGCTGATGCACATCGCCCAGATATTCATCCGGAATCAAGGCTGGCATGTGCAGGTTGATTTCCGCTGTTAACGACAACGGCGCATCGAAATTTGGGGTTTTGCCTTTTTGAATGGCTTTAGTGGCTTTTTCCAGCATTTCCATATACAGGCTATAACCAATGGCCTGCATCGAACCGCTTTGCTGTTCCCCGAGGAGTTCACCGGCACCACGAATTTCCAGGTCTTCGGTGGCCAGCATAAAACCAGCTCCCAAGGTCGATGCACGCTGAATCGCATCCAGACGTTTTTCAGCATCACCTTTTAAGCCTTTAATCGACGGCACCAGCAAATAGGCATAGGCCTGATGGTGCGAACGTCCAACCCGGCCACGTAACTGGTGCAATTGCGCCAGGCCGAGCTTGTCGGCGCGTTCAATTAAAATGGTATTGGCATTCGGGACATCAATCCCGGTTTCAATAATGGTGGAACAGACCAGCACATTATATTCTTTATGATAGAACTGCTGCATCACCTGCTCCAGTTCACGCTCACGCATCTGGCCATGTGCGACTGCTACCCGTGCTTCCGGCACCAGCTGGCGGATATTTTCTGCTGCACGTTCAATGGTATCGACTTCATTATGCAGGAAATACACCTGACCGCCACGCAGCAATTCACGCAAAATCGCTTCTTTGACTGAATCACCAGTCTGTTCCTGCACAAAGGTTTTTACGGCTAAACGACGCGCTGGTGGTGTGGCAATGATGGATAAATCGCGCATGCCACTAAAGGCCATATTCAGGGTACGTGGAATAGGGGTTGCCGTTAAGGTCAGCATATCGACATCGGCGCGCAAGGCTTTAATCCGCTCTTTATCGCGCACACCGAAACGGTGTTCTTCATCGACAATCATCAGACCCAGCTGTTTGAACTGGACATTTTCCTGCAAAATTTTATGGGTACCAATCACAATATCGACTTTGCCTTCGGCCAAATCTTCAATGATTTTAGTATGGGTTTTGGATGAACCAAAACGCGACAGGACTTCAATACGCACCGGCCAGTCGGCAAAACGGTCTTTAAAGGATTCATAATGCTGCTGTGCCAGCAAGGTGGTCGGTACCAAGACCGCTACCTGTTTATTATTTTGCACGGCGACAAAGGCGGCACGCATGGCCACTTCGGTTTTACCAAAGCCAACATCCCCACAGACCAGACGGTCCATTGGTTTGGCCTGCTGCATATCATATAAGGTCGCTTCAATGGCATTGGCCTGATCCAGCGTTTCTTCATAGGCAAACCCGGATGCAAACTGCATATACAGTTTTTCATCCAGCTCAAAGGCATAGCCCGGCTTGGACTGACGGCGTGCCTGTATATGCAGCAATTCGGCTGCGACATCGTGAATCTGCTCCAAGGCTTTACGCTTGGCCTTGTGCCAGGCATCAGTGCCAAGTTTATGCAGCGGTGCCAAATCCGGATCGCCACCACTATAGCGGCTAATTAAATGCAAATTGGTCACTGGCACATAGACTTTGGCGCCATCGGCATAATCGAGCTGCAAGAATTCATGATCCTGCTGATCAATTTCCAGCGTCACCAGTCCGGCATAACGCCCCACACCGTGATCAATATGTACCACCGGTGCACCAATACTCAGCTCGGTCAGACTGCGAATTAAAAACTCTTCCGAGACTTCCTGCTGACGTTTACGCCGACGCTGAACCACACGATGTTCATAGAGCTGGTTTTCCGAAATGACCGAAAGCTGGCCCTGAATTACCAGACCACGATCTAAAGGAGCGTTGGTAATGGCAACGGCGTATAAAGATTTCTGGAATTCAGCAAAGTTCTCAACCGTTGGGATTTCTCCCAGACTGGAACGCAGCGCATCTTTTAAGGTTTCACGGCGACCGGCACTTTCTGCGACCAGCAACACCGGATGATTGGCCGCGTTAATATACTCTTTGACCAGACTGAACGGTTTTTCCCGTTTCGGATCGACCGGCAATTTAGGCGGTGCTTCAGTGGCCAGATTTACCACACCGGCTTTTTCAGCAAAATGATCTGCCGAGGCGATGATGCGGCCAAACTGGTTTAACTGTCCCAGCACCTGCTGAGGTGATAAAAACAGTTGCTCGGGCGGTAAAATAGGCTGGTCAATATTATGCCGGCGATCTTCATAACGGCGGTTTACTTCCTGCCAGAAGCTGTTTAAACTTTCTTCCAGCCCTTTATCTGTAATGACAATGCCATTCTCAGGTAAGTACGCCATTAAGGTACTTTCGGCAGCCATTGCCTGAGCGCTGAAGAATAACGGAAAATAGAACTCTATCCCTGGCGAGGCAATGCCATCGAGCACATCCTGATACACCGGGCTTTTCTTTGGATTTGCACTTGGGAATAATTCTGCATAACGATCGCGGAACAGCGAACGGCCTTCTTTTAGAGGAAACTCTTTGGCGGGTAGTACTGAAAATTGCTGAATGGTTTGGGTAGTCCGCTGGGTTTCCGGATCAAAAAACTTCAGGCTTTCAATTTCATCATCAAACAGGTCAATCCGGATTGGTGCTTCTTGCCCTGAAGCAAAAATATCCATAATACTGCCGCGCACCGCAAATTCACCATGGTCATAGACTGTATCGACCAGATGATAACCAGCCTGAATCAGGCGTTTCTTTTGCTGTTCCAGTTCAAACTTCTGGCCAACCTGAATATCAAAATGCTCACCTAAGACCCAAGAGGTTGGCGCCACACGCTGCGCCAGGGTTGCAGCCGACACCAGCAGTACGCCCTGCTGTGGCATATTCGATAAAATCGCCAGACGCTCAGAGACAATATCCTGATGCGGCGATAAACGGTCATAAGGTAAAATTTCCCAATCCGGGAAAATGGTCGGTTGAATACCATAAAACTCAAATTCGCTTTCCAACTGCCCCAAATGCTGGCTGTTACGCGCCACCACAATCAATAACTGTTTATGCAGGGTGCTCAGCTGCTTGATCAGCAAGGCCGCGGATGAGCCCTGCAAATTGCCCACCCAGCGTTTTTCGCCCGTTTTTAATTGTTTCAGATTGAGTTGGGAGCTTTCGTGTTGGAACATGTATATAGCTTTTAGGTCTAATCAACATGCGGCTTATACTAACACGAGCATTTCCATCCATTACGTTAATTTTTCTTAATCTTTATCTGAAAAATGAGACTGCATCTGGCTGAAAAATGGATTGAAGCTTACTTTTTCTCACGCAAGAACTGACGATAATAATCATTCAGGCGTTTCACGATACTTTTAAACTGCAACAGGTTTTCTTCTGTGTTGCCCAAACGCGTCACAAAGCTTTGCGTGGCAATTTCCAGATCAATTTTTTCATTGATCAGCATGGCGGTAAAATACAGTTCTTTCAGGTCATCAAAACGGTTCATACGCCGATTAGACAAATACTCCAGCCGCTCCGATAAAGCATCATTCAGCACAATACCATCGACGATATAGCCGTGTTGCGGATCAAACTGAATCTGATGTTCAGCCAGAAATTCTGCTTCTGGAGAGGGCTTGCTTTTAAACAGTTGCGCCACTTTATTGAACATATGGTTATATCCTGAAATTCGCTGTGCCTAGTGTATCGGCTTTAGCATGGAGATCCAGCGTTTGAACGCGGATATCTTCATAAAAACAAAAAAGCATCCGAAGATGCTTTTAACTTGAGAGTTTTAACCATACTGGCGCTGCAAATAATGCACAATATCATCCGATTCAAACATATGAGCGCCGGTATTCGGATCAACCAGATAAGGCACCTGAATATTCTCTCCCATCAGTGCCAAGACTTTCTCACGTTTACCGCCCTTTAAAGGTACATATTTACCTGGCTTTAAACGTAATTTGGCCAGCCCCTGATCCTGCCAGCGCTCTTTGGCCACATTATGGAAAATAAAAGGCAATTCCAGCTCGGTTAAGGTACTGCGCACAATGCGCGTATACGGACTGGCTTCAAAACCCCACAGCTCCAGCAGTTGCTCTGGTGCCGCACGGTTTTTAATCTTTTTCTTGACCCAGACCCCGCGTGCACCATTAAGCAGCGTACCCGCAAAGGCCACAAAGGGAATTTTTGGATAATGTGCATAGCGCCGCGGGGTTTTCCCGCTTTTGCCATAGTGTTTAAACAGATGATGAATAATCTGCTGCGATTCGTAGAGATGATCTCCAGTATTTTCATCTACCAGAAATGGAAATTGCAGTTTACCGCCCAATTCCTTGACCTGCGGACGGTATTTTTTACCACCTTTAGGACAGGGATAGACTTCATAATCCAGATTCAGCAAGGTCATGACTTCGCGGACACGTCGACAAAATGGTGAACCTTCAAACTCATACAACTTGAGCGGCTGCTCAGGTTGCTTGGGAAATGCTGTGCCATTGCTTCCGCGCCCGCCTTCGGTCAAAGCAGAAGCCAATGCCTGTACCACTTTAATTTGATGATGCAACATCATGACCTTCCTGTTCTTGTTATGTTCTAGAAGATGAATGCCGAATCGGGTTGATTACAGCTCCACCAATGCTTCTTTGGCCACCACAATACCATTATTATCGGCATAAATATAATCACCCGACTGAATATTCACACCACCAAAGCTGAGCGGAATATCGACCTCACCCACGCCTTTACGGTTACTTTTTTGTGGAATTGCTGCCAGCGCATGTACGCCTAAATCCAGTTCAGCAATGGCATCGACATCACGTACACAACCGTAAATAATCACACCATTCCAGTTGTTTTTTACTGCAGATTCGGCAATCAGGTCGCCCATAAGTGCACAGCGCATTGACGCACCACCATCCACCACCAGCACTTTGCCCCGGCCTTCAGTCGCCAGTAATTCTTTTACACGCGAATTATCTTCAAAGCATTTTACCGTCACCACCTGACCGCCAAAACTTTTACGCGCGCCATAGCTTTTGAAAAATTTGCCATCCATTGATGGGGTGACCACTTGCAGCTGTTTATCCGGGTTATCATCCAGCAAATCACAAGTAACGAAAGCGACTGTAGACACGTGTGTTTCCCTCATTTTGTATGTTGTATGCGTAAATTATCATAAATTTCAAACTTTTCAGTTTGAGTTAAGGCAGCCTCGACCATAGTATGAGCCACCTGCCCGGCTGTCACTGGCCGATGTTTAAAATTTTTAGGCAAAAAAGATGAACAGCGCTGAAACAGCTGCTGTGACAGATCTTCCAGAAAACGTGCATCCTGACGCTCGCCTAGCAATAACGATGGGCGCAGCAGTGAAACTTTGCTTAAAGATAAGTTCTGAATGTACTGTTCCAGTTCACCTTTGACCCGATTATAAAAAAATGGCGATCTGGCATTGGCCCCCAAGGCACTGACCAGCAGATAATGGGCAGAGGTTTGCTGCAACAGCTCGGCAAAATGGGCATTGATAGTAAAGTCGGTCGCATAAAAGTTATCTTTTGAGCCGGCTTTTTTCAGGGTGGTACCCAAACAGCTAAAGCCATGACTATGCTCGCTGACATCCTGATCATTCAGCATCAGTAAATCTTCCAGCACCAATGGCTGTACTTTGGCCATCTGTTCAAAGGCTGTATCCGGGCGACGCACCACCGCCGTAACCTGCTGACAGGCAGGATGATCATTTAAGGCAGAAACCAGCGCCCGGCCGACCAAACCGGTCGATCCAATGACAATGGCTTTTTTTATGATTTGAGTCATTTTTTATCCAATATTCAGGCACTCACACTAATCTAACGTTTTCTTTCATTTTTTTCTGCATCTTAAATGTTGTCAAAGCTTGTCAAGACTTGACTTCGACGCATTGTTTAATCAAAATATGGCACTTGTTTACGGGCTGGTGAAATTCTGCTGATGTGGTTTTCAGTTGAATTGCGGCCCGCCCAGACCAATCTATTTCAAGGAGTGCACGAGTGGCAAACTCTGCTCAAGCTAAAAAACGTGCTCGTCAAAACGTTAAAGCACGTAAACATAACGCAAGCTTGCGTTCTATGGTTCGTACCTATCTTAAACGTACAGTAGCTGCTATCGCTGCTGGTGACTATGCTGTTGCTTCAGAAGCTTACAAAAAAGCTGTACCTGTAATCGACCGCATGGCTGATAAAGGCATCATCCATAAAAATAAAGCTGCTCGTCATAAGAGCCGCTTGAACGCGCAAGTTAAAGCATTAGCTTCTAACTAATCGCAAAGCAGAAAGAGCCCTGATTCAGGGCTTTTTTTGTATCTGTAGATTTTATTTTGGTCCGATCTTATCCTCAATACGTTTACGTCCCGATCGATTCCATCTCAATTCCACACTAAACCGTCTAAAAAACATCTAACCATCACACGACCTACCATCACTAGAAAATAAATCTGTCCCCCTATATTTTTGATTGCCACAACATCCCCCATAAAAAAACACCTCCTAAACTACTTAGAAGGTGTTTATGTAATTCAGACTAGAATGTTGAATATGAATTGTTATTTCAGCATCAGTCTTAAGTTTTCTGGGGTTAAATAAGCCAGTTGCAGACTATTATTAGCGCTTAACTGGGTCCATTGCTGGTTAGCCCCACCGGTACAGCCATAGCGGATTAAACGGGCACGATTGTCTTTTAAATAGCCATGTTCCAGATCAAAACATTGAGCACCCTGGCGGATGGTTCCGGTTTCTGTATGCATTGTCCACACCTGACTGTCCTGTGTGGTGCTACAGCTGGCCAGTGTTACCACATTGCTGTTATTGCTTAAACACAAATCTATCTCGGCTTTACTATCAATCCGGCCCAAACCATCATAAATCCATTGCTCGGTGTCATCTCCGGTACAGGCGCTTGCACCACTGATATAGACATTTTTCTGACCTGTCGCCAGAGTTTCCACTTTCAAACAGTTATTTCTGTTTTTAAGTAGCGTTGCTTCAGCCAGAAGATCTTCATTGGCCAGTCCCAACTGCGTCACGAAGCCTTCCAGCGCTGTTTGCGCTTCAGGTTTTGCATGCTCCAGATCGGCACGGTAGACATTCATCCAGCGATTCAAACGGTAGATGTTCTGTTGCTGCTGTTCATAACGCTGCAACTGCTGCTGAGCTAGTGCACTCAATTTATGACGATTTTCTGCATAAGAATCATATAGTAATTGTGCAGCTGGCTTTAAAGCGATCACCGCCTGATTGGCCTGTGCTTCCAATTGCTGCTGGAATTCCGGCAATTCCACTTTTCTAAGCGCCGTATAACCATCCTCACGTCCAATTTTTACAGCAGCTGAAATGGCAGTGCCGTATTGAGGAATCGTAAGTGTCGATAATAATTTCTCGGCTTCATTGGCTTTTTTGCAGTACAAATTAACCTGTTGCGGCTGATCTGTAATGGCCAGGTTCACATGCAGCTTATTGGCATTACCACGCATACGATGAGGTGCCAAAGCCACGTTCTGGCTGCGATTGGTATATTGAACATCTAACCAGCAAGCCGCCTGCTCTGCGCCACGCTGTGCAGCCGGCAAATCATAGACATTGCCCCAGTTGCTGCGTGCTGCCGGATACAACACCCCTTGCTGGGTTTCCGGATCATAGCCGCCAATAATGGTAATCACCGGCACCCCAAATAAACGCGGTTTTAAATAATAGCCATCGGCGCTGTTATACCAGACCTCGCTTGAATTCGGCACTTTCGGATAGACCACTTCCATCTGGCGGCTGTCCGGATTCCAGCGTTTATAGCCGGATGGCGAGCTTTCATCCCACACATGACGATTGGTAAAATGCGGCTGGATACGCAAAAAGGTACTATAACCGGTGTAATGGGTATAACGTGAAATACTGCTATTGGTGGCACCGCCTGACATGGCATCCCAACCATACGGATACAGTTTCAGGAAATTTGGCACCCCGTTTTTGCCATCGCCCAGATTGGAGGATTGCCAGGCCAAATTACCGCGCATTTTGTTGCGATAGCCTATATAGCCCCAGCCACTATCGGCATGATGTGCCGACCAGAAATAATTGGTGGTGGTATCATCTACTTTAAAAGAGCCCGGATAATGGCCTAAACCATAATGATGGCCAATTTCATGGCTAAATTCGTTACCCACCGAGTTATACAGGGTCAACATGCCGTTACCGCCACTCAAGCCATGGGTCTGTTCACCATTGCTATATTTACCCCGCGCATGGTGAGTTACCACAGTTTGAGTCAGTTGAGGCTGTTGCTGACTGAGCATCGAAGCACTGGTCACCCCCCAGTTAGCCAAGTTAATTCCCACACTAAAGGTCGATTTCGCCGTGTTTTCACGCATATCCCCCGAATAAACACCGCCTTCGCCTGCACTTTGACTATCGTAGATGGTGCCGTTGGCCACCATCACCCGATCCAGCTGAATATCATCATATTTAGCCACCGTCATGTGCGCTGCCGGAATGGTCTGGAAATAGTCTGAGCCTGACTTTTCCGGTTCAAGCAGCATGGCATGTCCTGTTGAATGTGGCGGCGCAGTGAGCAGTCCAATCCGAATATTATTTAGTACCAGTTCACCAGGCGCAGCAAAATCAATCTGCTCTGCCAGTAAATCACCACTGCGGTTTTTGCTGTCAATGATCCGTAATTTTAAGCCCGGACGTACTTCATCCCAGTTTAAGCGCGCTGACCAGGCCCGTTTACTGTAGCGCACTTCTGCACGGCCATCACGATTGCTCTGGTCCGAGGCCGGAATTTGAGTCGGATCAGCCAGGTTGATACGGCGTAACAGCCGTTCATTCTGATACACCTCAACCTGCAGTGCATTAATCTGATCCATCTCCTGCATCGGTGTGATTAATAACAATGCCTCCCGTTCTGCGGTTAAACGTGGCATTTTTTTCTCTTCGTTACCATTCGGGTCAACCACATGGCCTTGGGCAAACTGCACCATCGCCTGTAAAGAACCTGTTAAATCATTACGCACTTCACGTGATTCAGACTGGGCATTAAAATCATAAAAACCCAAAACAGATGGACTTACCACATCTTGCGTTGGCTCAGGATAATGACTTCCATGCAGCGGAGCATCTGGTGCTGTCCCATTGTTCGGCTGTTGACTTTCTCCATCACTACCACCACCGCCACATGCCGTCAGCATAAACGACAATATACTTACACTTAACAAACTAAGCGGAAACTTGATCACACTTTTCACTATTTACTTTACCCCAATGTCAATTTATGACTAAAAATAAAAAAATAAACACATATTTTTCAATAACTTAATTAAATATATTAAAGTAGTTTAGAGTCCAAAGCAATGTGTTGTACTTTATTGAGCAGATACAGAGAAAGCTAATTTTTATTTTTTAAATGATGAACAAAAATGCAGCAGAAAATAAAATTTTGATTTAGGCGTTTTTTAGACAGACAAGACTCTTACACCCCAATAGAAATAGGCGTAACACATAGTCATTTTAGGTGAATTTTTTTGAGTGTGAGCAAGATATATTAAAGCCAGCCATAGCTCACCTTCACAAACCATCCCCAGCGCAAATTTATATTAAACTTTTTGATGAAACTGCGAGATATCCAAGGTATGTACTTTGCCGCGCCAGATCCATTTCAACTGTGATTCCAGAAAATTTTCACCTTCAAACCAGACAAACAGCCCTTCCATCATTTGTGGCCAGTCTTCCTGTGACACCTCATTACGCCCTGAAATTACCGCAATAATCGCAGCCAGAATGGTGTCATGACTGACCGCCAGACTTAGGCCGCCCGGACTGTTAGGATGAGTGTTATAAATCAGTTCCAGCACATCCACCACGCCATGAATCGGATGTTTCATGCCCGGCAAGGCATTATTGACAAAGCTGTTAATAAAGCCCAACGCACCCTGCTGACGAAAATATGGCCCGGCCTGCTTGATGTCCAGCACAAAACTGCCCGGCTCAACCAGCAAACCCTGCTCGACAATTTCAATATGATGGGTATTTGGCGCAATATGTACCGAGTCGGCGCCTTCAATCATTAAGGCGGCAGTATCGACACAGCGCTGGATCGGACTAGAGATACAATGCTGAATGGCGCGTCCGCTATGGTCAATAAGATAAGCCCCCCATTTTTGCGCCAGTTCACGCCCCGGACCGGTTAACTGCAAATCATAGCCCGCCAGCCCCTGTCCAGCCACATTTTCACGAATGGAATGCCGGGTAAACAAGGTCACGGGAGTATGTACATCGGGCAACAAATCAATTGCCTTTAACATACTCGGTGGAAGCAGCTCTAACGCCATGGATCAAGCCAAATACAAAGGTGTTAAGCCCACTATAGCATGTTGGCAAATTAGCTCAATGTTCATTCGCCATAAGTGCTAGAGCACGCAAGGCAATCTCTTTCATTTCGGCATTTTTATAGGCAATAAAATTGCCATTTAACAGCGTATCACGATGGTTATATAAAAATGGCCGTCCCTGAAAATCAATCAGGCCACCGCCAATCCGTTCAATCAGGCATTGGCCAGCACTGGTGTCCCATTCACTGGTTGGGTGAAAACGCGGATATAAATCCACTTTATCTTCCAGCATCATGCAGAACTTATAAGCACTGCCAGCACGAAAAACCGTATAGTCCTGCTCAATGGCTGCTAATGCCTGTAGATACTGCTCATAGACCGGTTTATTTTGGCTACTTTGACTTAAACCGACTTGAATCTGCGGACCACTGTCTACATATAGATAGGCGTACCATTGCTGTTGCTGGATATTAAACCGTAGCGGCAGGCCCTGTTTGGGGCAGATATACACCGTTTGCTCGCCCGGAATCGCCAGAATGGCAAAGGTGGTATGAATGCCTTCGACCAGACTCAGGTTAATGGTAAATTCCGGACGTTGATGTAAAAACTCTTTGGTGCCATCGAGTGGATCAAGCAGCCAGAACGTGTCCCACCGCGCCCGATCATAAACTGCGCCTTCTTCTGACAGTAGCGGCACATCTGGAAACTGCTGGGCCAGCTGTTCTGTAATGAAGGCATTCACCCGAAAATCGGCCTGGGTTACGGGCGATTCATCGCTTTTGTGTTCAATATCAAAATCGGCACCGGAACAATAACGCTGATATTCTTCTCGCAAGATTTCACATGCCTGTGTCACAATGGGCATCAGCTGCAAAATCAGTGGATCTTGTGGTGCTGTGGTTTTTTTAAACATAGATAGCCTTATATGTCGAATTATTCTGATCAACCCACCATCATCTTTGACATGGATGGTACGCTGCTTGACCTTGCCTATGATGATTTCATCTGGAATGAGCTGTTACCGGTGCGCTATGCCGAGCTGCATCAATGCAGTCTGGCGGAAAGCCGGGATACCCTGTTCCAGTTTTATCAGGAACACAACCATACCCTCAACTGGTATTCATCGCGCTTCTGGACCAGTAAAGTCGGGGTCGATGTACTGGCCATGCAGATTGAGCACAAACATAAGGTGGCTTTAAGACCGGGCTGTATCGAGCTGCTCGATTACCTAAAAGCCAATGGCTATCCAATCTGGCTGGCCACCAATGCCGACTGCGCCGGCCTAGCCTTTAAACTTGAGCAGACTGGTCTGACCAACTATTTTGATGTCATGATCAGCAGTGAAAGCGTTGGACATGCCAAAGAATTTGTCGAGTTCTGGCAACACCTGGCACAGCAGCATCCTTTTGATCCTGCCCGCTGTTACTTTATTGATGATACCGAAAAAGTACTCAATGGTGCAGCAAAATTCGGTATTCAACAGCTGCTGACCATTCAGCAGCCTTCATCAGGCAAAGCAGCCCGTGTAGACAGCCGTTATCCGATGCTGCATGTGCTGACCGACCTGATTCCCCTATTGCAACACGCTGAGGAAAACAAAATATATGCCTAAATCTGCTCAACACGAAGCTGTAGAAAGCATGCGTATTGACAAGTGGCTCTGGGCGGCCCGCTTTTTTAAAACCCGTTCAATTGCCAAAGCGGCCATTGAAGGCGGCAAGGTGCATCATAATGGTGAGCGCGTCAAAGTTTCCAAGGAAATCCGGGTTGGTATGGAGCTGACCATACAACAGGGCTTTGACCGCAAAACGGTCAAAGTACTGTCTTTATCGGCAGTCCGTGGTCCGGCACCGGTGGCCCAGCAACTTTATGAAGAAACTGAGGTCAGTATTGCTCGTCGGGAATTGATTGCATCACAAAGAAAGTTGCATAATCTAGCACGGCCTGATCATCGTCCAAGTAAAAAAGACCGACGACAAATCAGTAAATTTAAACAAGAAAATGATCAGTCCTATGACCAGTCCTGGTCATATCATGATGATTAATTTTGGGCGTCAGAATGTGTCGCAAGGCCACTGATTTTCATAGAAGAGAAACATAAATTCTGTCACTATACTCGGGTGGAAAGAGTTTGAAGTACATACATCCACTTGAGTATATTGTTTGGTGACATCGTATTGAGGTTGTAAGATGGATGAGAATAAAAGCAAGGCGCTAAATGCTGCCCTAAGCCAGATTGAAAAACAGTTTGGTAAAAACACAGTAATGCGTCTTGGTGACAATACCGTACAAGCTGTAGAAGCAGTATCTACCGGTTCATTAACGCTGGATATCGCGCTCGGTATTGGTGGTTTACCAAAAGGCCGTATTATTGAAATTTATGGCCCTGAATCTTCAGGTAAAACCACAATGACCCTGCAAGCCATTGCGGAATGTCAAAAAGCCGGCGGCACCTGTGCCTTTATTGATGCCGAACATGCTCTTGATCCTCAATATGCGCGCAAACTGGGTGTAGATATTGACAACCTGCTGGTCTCGCAACCGGACAACGGTGAACAGGCGCTGGAAATTGCCGACATGCTGGTACGTTCAGGCGCAATTGACCTGATCGTTGTCGACTCTGTTGCAGCCCTGACCCCACGTGCCGAAATTGAAGGCGAAATGGGTGATTCACATATGGGCTTGCAGGCTCGTCTGATGAGCCAGGCGCTACGTAAAATTACTGGTAATGCCAAACGTTCTAACTGTATGGTGATCTTCATTAACCAGATCCGTATGAAGATTGGTGTGATGTTTGGTAGCCCGGAAACCACCACTGGTGGTAACGCACTGAAATTCTATGCCTCAGTACGTTTAGATATTCGCCGTGTTGGTCAGGTTAAAGAAGGTGACGAAATTGTCGGTTCTGAAACCAAAGTAAAAGTGGTGAAGAACAAGATGGCACCTCCGTTCCGTGAAGCGCTGTTCCAGATTCTGTACGGCAAAGGTGTGAACCATTTAGGTGAACTGGTCGACCTGGCTGTGCAGCAAGAGATTGTGCAAAAAGCTGGTGCTTGGTATTCATATCAAGGTGAAAAGATTGGCCAAGGTAAAAACAATACCATTCGCCATCTGGAAGAACATCCTGAACTGGCACAGACCATTGAAAAACTGATTCGTGAACAGCTATTAACCACAGGCAACGTGGTTGAAGAAAAAGACGAAGAGGAACCTGACTTTTCATTAGATCTGTAAGACTCAACTGTTGAGACTTTAGACATTACACAATACGCCCTACGGGGCGTTTTGTTATTATGCTGATGGCCCTTTTCTGCGAGATGCTTATGTCAGATGCGAAATTCACTAAACTGTTGGACTATGAAACCTTAAAGCAGCAATTTGGCGATGCAGAAGATCAGCCAGCACCATCTGTATCTGCAACTGCCCCGCCTGAATTTGATCCTGAAGAACGTTTATTCGATCATAATAACAGTCAGGAACACAAACCCGGTTTAAGCGGTTCACGTTTGCGCTCTTATGCCTTTGCAGTCCTGACCCGTAAAGAATATTCCAAAGCTGAACTGATTGAGAAACTGGCGCTGTATGCAGAAAACCGTGAAGAAGTGGTCGTTTTGGTCGATGAACTGTCACGCGAGAATTACCAGAGTGACCAGCGTGTGGCCGAAACCCTGCTGTCCAGCCAAAAGCGCAAAGGCAAAGGCCCCAATCAGATTAAAATGAAGCTGAAAAGCAAAAAAATTGATACCGCTTTAATTTCAGAAGAACTGAAAGAAACCGACTGGGTGCAGCAAGCCTACGAATTAAAAGTTAAAAAGTTTGGTCCTGATGTCACGAAAGACCCGAAACTGAAAGCCAGACAGATCCGCTTTTTAATGTATCGTGGTTTTGAAATGGATGCGATTATGAAGGCGATTAACCGTAAAGCAGAAGATTAAAAACTGAATCTAGAGATGTAGATAAGCATCTAACTAGGATGAAACATCGACAAATATAAGAAAATAATATAGGGATTAAATCGAAAGGAAATTAAAAAGAAAAAAGCGATATTCTAAGAATTATAAAAATGGTGGCAACCCTACCAGCAAAGCTTCGGCACATCCCACGTCTGCTACCGTTGCTACCTTCCGGTCCTGGCGGGGTTCACAGGGTGAAATTGCGAAGTAACCGGCAGGGCTACCATTGCAGAAACAGAGTATAGACAATTTTATTGAACTTGCAAGTCCTGATTGCGCTTTTATATAAATCAGCCATCTATTTGATTATTAAAAAAACAGTTTGTATTTAATTGGTTATTTTGCAACAGAATTCCGAGAATTTTGACAGACGCCTAATTCATGACAACTTTGTAAAAGCTTATTGCAATTCAGGTTCGGGCCGTTTTTAATGTGCACATGATGATGATTTGGAATGAGCCCTTTCCTGCCCGCTCATTCCCAGTAAAGATAAAAGATGGATATGAAAATGATGCTAAAAAAGCATACACTCTGTGCACTCACCCTGCTCTGCTCTGCGCCAGCACTGGCCAATATTCCCATTGAATCACGCGGCTTAAGTCAGAACAGCGGCAGCGCCAGCACCCCGGCGGCCATTGGCGCCTCCAATAGCGGCGCTCCGGTCACCACCAACCTGAACTGGCAATTGATGCAAAAAAACCAGCAGCTTGAAAATGATATTCGCACCCTGCGTGGCAAAATGGAAGAACAGGAAAACGAGATTGCCCAGCTCAAGCATGAACTGACCAACCGTTATACCGATTTAGACCAGCGTCTTGAACTGCTGAACCAGAAAATTGATCCGGAAGCAGCACCTGCTGTAGAGGAGGATAATCAACAGGATAGTTCTCCCAGTACAGCCAGCAGCAGCCAACCCACCAGTAACCCCGTAAATAATACCGCTGCCCCAGCACCAGCAGCGACCACCGTGGTTAGCACACAAAGCTCGACGGAAGAACTGGAAAAAGCCGCCTATACCATCGCTTTGGATGCCTATAAACAAGGCGGTGCAAAAAAAGCCATTGCCCCGATGCAGAACTTTATTAAAAACCATCCGAATAGCGTGTATATCAGCAATGCCTATTTCTGGCTGGCCGAGTTTAATCTGGCAATTGAACCAACCAATTACAGCGAAGCCAAAAAGAATTTTGAAATTGTTGCCAGCAAATATCCAAATTCGTCTAAAGCCTCCAATGCGGTGTATCGCCTGTATAGCATTGCCAAAAATGTCGACAAGAATGATGTACTGGCCGCGCAGTATCGTAGCACCCTGCTGACCAAATACCCATCTTCCCAGGAAGCAGGCTTTGTGAAAAGCTCATAACCAAAAAGCCTCAGATGAGGCTTTTTTTATAACAGCAGGATCGTGTTTAACGATGGGTATGTACTGACATAACAATGCCCATCCCGGCCAGCAGACTGACCACAGCCGTACCGCCATAGCTCATTAACGGTAATGGATCGCCGGTTACCGGTAAAATCCCGCTGACCATGCCAGAGTTTAAAAACACAAAGAAGAAGAAGGTCAGGCCAACTGCGCCGGCATATAGGCGACCGAAATTATGAAAACAACTCAGGCTGATAATCAGGCAGCGGATAATAATTGCAGCAAACAGTGCGAACAGTAAAAACACCCCAAAGAAGCCAAATTCTTCAGCATAGGTCGACATAATAAAGTCGGTATGATGCTCCGGCAAATAACCCAAATGCGACTGAGTGCCTTCCAGATAACCCTTACCAGTCAGGCCACCCGAACCAATGGCGATTTTGGATTGAATAATATTCCAGCCAGCGCCGAGTGCATCAGATTCTGGATCAAACAGGGTTAAAATCCGTTTCTTTTGATATTCCTGTAATAAAAACATCCAGGCCAGCGGTGCAACAATGGCCATCGCCGCAAATGCCCCGCCAATTAAACGCCAGGACATACCGCTCAGAAACAATACAAAAATGCCTGGAATAATCAGGCCAATGTTCAAGTCCGGCTGTAGTGCCACCAGCACAAAAGGAATCCCGAGCAGTACCAGCGCACCGACGATTTGCAGAAATTTGGGTGGAAACGGTTTACGGGCAAAATACCAGGCCATCATCAGTGGCATGGTAAATTTCATGAATTCACTGGGCTGCATACTGCCAATACCGGGCAGACTGATCCAGCGTTTGGCACCCATACGGGTTTCACCAATCAGCAGCACCAGTACCAGCATGAGCACGGCCAGGGCATAAAAATAGGGACTGGCGGCCTGATAGACCTTGGGCGGAATCTGCGCACAGATAAACATGGCAATAAAGCCGATACCAAAGCTGATGCCCTGACGCATCACCATTCCCATATCCTGTGCGGTGGCACTATACACCACCATCAGCCCTAAAATTGCATTCAGGATCAGGAAGCATAATAGCCAAGGATCGAGGTGTAGTTTGGTCCAGCGAGAGGTATCGCTTTTAATGCTTCTTCCATCACGTAAAGAGTGACGTAAAAAACGATACTGCTGAGAAGGTATCATTGCGCCCCATTCAATCCAGATAACAAATCATCGGCAATTATAGGATGAACTATGCGCAGAGTGAATCGGAAATACACACCCGACTCATGATTTCAGCAAAGATTTTTTATGCAGTACTTCCGGCGTGCTGGGCTTGCAGAATTAAACGTGCCAGCTCCAGATCATCGGGATAGGTAATTTTAATATTGTCCGAGCGACCTTGTACCACCTGTACCGGATAGCCACCATGCTCCAGCGCACTGGCTTCATCGGTAATATTTAGCTCTTGCGCCAATGCCTGTTCAATCGCACGTTTAAGCTCACCTAAGTGCGCCATTTGCGGGGTTTGTGCCTGCCACAGCTGGGCACGGTCTACCGTGGTCTGAATCTGCTGCTGCGTTTCTACACGCTTGAGGGTGTCACGGACCGGAATGGCCAAAATAGCACTCTGGTTGCTGTGTACTGCCTGATTCACCAATGCATATAAGTTTTCAACCGCCACACAGGGACGCGCGGCATCATGCACCAGCACCCAGTCTTCATCCGATGCAATAGCAGATAAATACTGCAAGGCATTCAGCACCGAGTTGACCCGCTCTGCGCCACCCAGACAAAAATGAGCTTTATCCTGATGTGCAAACGGCAAACGCTGGGCCACATCATCCTGCGCACCAATGGCCAGCACATAACCTGCCAGCGGCAACTGATTTAAACGCGCTACCGTATGCTCCAGCACCGTGTGGTCCTGGATCATCTGATATTGCTTGAGTTCGGATTTGGAAAAGCGACTGCCCGAGCCTGCTGCCGGAATAACGGCCCAAAGTTTATGGTGTAGGGGTTGTTGCAGCTGGCTGTGGTGCTTCATTGGTACGTAAATCTACCTGGGCATTCGGATTGATATAAATCGGCTTATATTGGGTACTGATGGTACTCATCTGTACAAAAGTTTCATGTGGTTTAATTAAGCCCAGATCAAGACGGGCATGTTCTTCGATGGCTTCTACACCATTTTTTAAATCATAAACTTCCGCGGCCAAAACCCGGTTACGTTCTTTTAATTCATTATTGAGTTCGGTTTGTTGTTGTATTTTCTGGGTCAGTTCCTGATGTTCACGATAACCACCTTCACCAAACCAGTATAAATATTGAAACCCTGCGATCAGAACGATCGCAAGGCCCAACAGTACTTTACTCGATTTCGAGTCGAATACACTTAACATTGACATCTGTCGCTTAGTTTAAACCTTTAAACTCAGCTTTACCGCGATATGCAGCATTCGTCAATTCTTCAATACGAAGTAATTGGTTATATTTCGCTACACGGTCAGAACGGCATAGAGAACCGGTCTTAATTTGACCTGCTGCTGTACCTACTGCAAGATCGGCAATGGTCGAATCTTCAGTTTCACCTGAACGGTGAGAAATAACCGTTGAGTAACCATTGGCTTTTGCAAGGTAGATGGCATCTAAAGTTTCAGTCAAGGTACCAATCTGGTTGTATTTAATCAGAATCGAGTTACCCACTTTTTCGTTGATACCGCGTTGCAGGATTTTAGGGTTAGTCACGAACAGGTCATCACCGACCAACTGGATCTTGTCGCCAAGAATTGACGTCAGGTAAGACCAGCCTTCCCAGTCAGATTCATCTAAACCATCTTCAATTGAGATAATTGGATATTGGTTTACCAAGCCAGCTAAATAGTCAGCAAACTGGTTGCTGGTGAATGCTTTGTTGCCTTCGCCTTCCAATACGTATTGACCATTCTTGTAGAATTCAGAAGATGCACAGTCAAGCGCAAGCATCATGTCAGAACCTGCCTTGTAGCCAGTCTGTTCAATTGCTTCAAGAATTACGGTAATTGCTTCTTCGTTTGAACGTAAGTTCGGCGCGAAACCACCTTCATCACCTACAGCTGTGTTCAAACCTTTTTTCTTTAATACTGATTTTAACGCATGGAATACTTCAGCGCCTGAACGTAATGCTTCAGCGAATGAAGTGAAGCCTACTGGCTCAATCATGAACTCTTGGATGTCAACAGTGTTGTCTGCGTGCGCACCACCGTTCAGGATGTTCATCATTGGCACAGGCATAGTCAAAATGGTTTGACCACGTAAATCTGCGATGTATTGGAAAAGAGGAATTTTCTTTTCATCAGCAGCAGCGCGTGCAGCAGCCAACGATACGGCTAGCGTTGCGTTTGCACCTAATTTTTCTTTGTTTTCAGTACCGTCTAAAGCAATCATCGTATTGTCGATGTCTTTTTGCTCAAATACTGATTTACCCACCAGCGCATCACGGATTAGCGTGTTAACGTTGTTTACGGCAGTTTTCACACCTTTACCTAAGTAACGTGTTTTATCGCCATCACGAAGTTCTAAAGCTTCACGAGAACCAGTTGAAGCACCAGATGGTGCACATGCACGGCCAACTACGCCAGATGCTAAGATTACGTCTGCTTCGATGGTTGGGTTACCACGAGAGTCCAAAATTTCACGTGCACGAATGTCAACGATTTGGCTCATGAATAATTCCTCAGTTGATTGAATAATAGATGCTGTTGCGGGCATCAATGAGTATCTAACTTTTTGAATCCTTTAACTAAAGTATCCAATTCTTTTAATTGCGCCAAGAATGGCTCTAATTGTGACAGGCGCAGCGCACACGGGCCATCACATTTGGCCACATCCGGATCTGGATGCGCTTCCAGGAATAAACCTGCAAGCCCGGTCGCCATACCGGCACGCGCCAGTGTGGTGATTTGCGCACGGCGACCACCTGCTGAATCAGCACGGCCACCCGGCGTTTGCAGCGCATGGGTCACATCGAAGAAGACCGGCACATTCATCTCTTTCATGATGTCAAAGCCCAGCATGTCAACAACCAGATTGTTGTAACCAAAGGCTGAGCCCCGTTCACAAAGAATCAGTTTGTCATTACCAGCTTCCAGACATTTATGCAGGATATGACGCATTTCATGCGGCGCAAGGAATTGGGCTTTTTTAATGTTGATGATGGCCTGTGTTTTGGCCATAGCTTCAACTAAATCGGTCTGACGGCTTAAAAAGGCAGGAAGCTGAATAATGTCAGCAACTTCAGCCACCGGCGCAGCCTGATACGGCTCATGCACGTCGGTGATAATCGGAACATTGAAGTGTTTTTTGATGTCTGCCAGCCACTCAATCCCTTTTTCCAGGCCTGGGCCCCGGAATGAGTTCAGGCTTGAACGGTTGGCTTTATCAAAGCTGGCCTTAAAAACGTAAGGAATATTCAAACGTGTGCAGATATCAATATAGGTTTCTGCAATTTCAAAGGCCAAATCTTTGGACTCAAGTACGTTCATGCCGCCGAATAGTACAAATGGCAAGTGGTTTGCCATTTGTATATCGCCTAAACGTACAACTTCTTGTGCTTTTAATTGTGACATTTAAACTTCCTGGTTTATTCCTTTTACCGCTTAGTGCTTGTTTTGGTACTGCTTTTTGGCAGCATCAATAAAGCTTGCAAACAGCGGATGTCCATCACGTGGCGAGCTGGTAAATTCTGGGTGGAATTGTACCGCAATAAACCAAGGATGTTGAGGGATTTCAACTGTTTCCACCAAGTGCTGTACTGGTGAATAACCTGAGATTTTCATGCCTTTTTCTTCAAGAACAGGAATATAACGGTTATTCATTTCATAGCGGTGGCGGTGACGTTCAATAATTTCTGCTGAACCGTACACTTCACAGGTTTTGGTGCCTTCAACCAGTTCTGATTTTTGTGCACCTAAACGCATGGTACCGCCGAGGTCAGAATCAACTGAACGCTGCTGTACTTCACCACGCTCATCTAACCATTCGGTAATCAGACCAATTAATGGAGATTTGGTTGAACGGTTAAATTCAGTTGAAGTCGCATCTGCAATACCGGCAACGTTACGTGCGTATTCGATCACGGCAAGCTGCATACCTAAACAGATGCCCAGGAATGGTACACCGTTTTCACGTGCATAACGGATGGCCGCCATTTTACCTTCAGTACCGCGCTCACCAAAGCCACCTGGTACCAGAATTGCGTCAGCATCTTTCAGTACGGCTGCAACGTCCTGGCTTTCCAGGTCTTCTGCATTGACATAGTCAATTTGTACTTTGACACGGTTTTGAATACCGGCATGCAATAATGCTTCGTTCACCGATTTATAGGCATCTGGCAGTTCAACGTATTTACCAACCATCGCTACACGTACGGTGTATTCCGGATTCAGTAAGGCTTCAACCACGTTATCCCAGTCAGACAGGTCTGCTTCTGGCACATCAAAACCAAAACGTTCACAGATCAAATCATCAACATCCTGCTCATAGAAGGTACGTGGAATTTGATAAATGGTTTTGGCATCTTTACATACCACCACTGCACGCGCTTCAACGTTGGTGAACAGTGCAATTTTGCGGGTAGTATCTGCGTCTACATCGTGCTCAGTACGGCAGATCAGGATATCTGGCTGAATACCGATTGACAGTAATTCTTTAACCGAGTGCTGGGTTGGCTTGGTTTTTAACTCTGCTGCAGACTTGATGTATGGCAACAGGGTTAAATGCATCAGCATGGTACGTTTATGACCGAGCTCAACCATGAGCTGACGGACCGATTCCATGAATGGGAGAGATTCAATGTCACCGACCGTGCCGCCAATCTCAACAATGGCAACGTCATAACCTTCACCTGCGCGAAGGACACGCTCTTTAATATTATCTGTGATGTGTGGAATCACCTGAACGGTACCGCCCAGATAATCACCACGACGCTCTTTATTTAAGACGTCTTGGTACACGCGACCTGATGTGAAGTTGTTTAACTTCGTCATCTTCGCACGACGCAAGAAACGTTCGTAATAACCCAAGTCTAAGTCAGTTTCAGCACCATCCTCTGTGACAAAAACTTCACCATGTTGGAAAGGACTCATCGTCCCTGGATCGACATTGATGTATGGATCCATTTTGACCATGGTTACTTTCAAACCACGGGCTTCTAAAAGTGCAGCAACTGAAGCAGCTGAAATACCTTTACCTAGTGATGAAACAACACCACCAGTCACGAAAATAAAATGGGTCATTGGGTTTCTCGTACAATCGAGCCTAAACTGGCCTGCAATGTTGCGCAATTTTACTTTACTCTGCACCTATAAAGCAAAGTCATTCCGCATCAATTCATAGAACAATAAACAATTGGCTATTCTATCAGCATTTCCGATAAAAAATTAGATTTTATTCATAGGATTTTCATCTGATTTTTTGCTGTTATAATACGCGCATCTCGTTGAACCCTCCTTTTTTAGATTATGAACAAAAAATTTTTGATTTGTGGTGCAATTGCAACCAGTTTATTCCTGAGTGCCTGTGTTAAAAAAGAAGCACCTCAGGAAGAAGAACAGGTTGAAGTTGAGGTTCAGCAAACTGAGCAGATCACTGAGCCAGCCCAGTTCGAGCCACTTGAAGCAGAAACGCCAGAAGTGTCTGAAACTGAAGCGCCAGTGGAATACGAAGTTGAACGTACTGAAACTGAAAACACCACAACCGAAATTCGTCGTGAAGTGACGCCACGTGAACCTGCGCCAGCCCCTCAGCCAGCTCAGGCCGCTCCTGCTGAAGACAAACCGGTAGAAGCCCGTCCAGCCAACCCGGACCCAGACAGCCAGTCACAAGATGACGCTGTTGCCGCAGCTATTGCCGCAGCAACCCCAGCGCTTGAAAACTGATTTCAGCCTTCAAGCACTGTTGCATAAAAAAACCCAGTCCATGTACTGGGTTTTTTATTGGCCTTTTTATGAAGCTGTTCCATTCAGGAATAAGAACGTTCACCCTGTTGATGCTGGTTCTTTAAATAATCAGCCATTAAACGTGTGGCCCAGGACTGTGGCGCACCTAAACCTTCATAAAAACCGCAATGACTGCCCTTTTTGGTGGTCACCACCATAATATTCGGCATTTTCTGAATACTTTCTTTATACGGTTCCAGATTTTTAATATGACAAACCGGATCATCTTCGGCGTTTAAAATCATCAGGGGAATTTTGACATTCTGGAACACATAAATCGGGTTAATGGCTTTGCTATAACTTTCATAATCATGATAGCCAGCCATCTCAAAATAGGCCTGTTCAAATTCGGCCAGGTTTTGCGCGGTAATGACTTTGGCCAGCGATTTGGTTTTCTGCCAGCTACTCCGATAAGGATCAATAAAGGCCTGAATCACCTTTTTGGTCATGACCTTACTATAAAACGGATGAACATGGTTAAAGCCGATTTCGGTGTCATACCCCGGGCACAGTGCAAAAGCAGCTTTTAGCGGCGTTTTGTCGCCTTCTTCACCTAAATAACGCACCAGCAAACCGGTACCGGCCGATGAACCTACCCCATATAGGGCAGAAACCGGGAATTTTTTCTGAATAAACTGGATCTGTTCCCGTAAATCTTCGGTGGAACCAAACAGGCAGATTTTCGGAACCGGCATAGGCAAGTTGGCATGACCACGGCGTAAACATAAGGCAATACGCCAGCCGGTCTGCTGATGTAAATCCCGCACCAGCTCGCTCATGCTCTCGGCAGTTCCGACAATGGTGTGCATTACAATAATGGTTGGGGTGCGTGGTGGCAGATGCAGACCGTACCAGGCAATAGCCGTTACGCCACCATCGGACATGTTCAGCTGCTCAATGGCATCGTAATGCAGGCGGATGGTTTTTTTCTTGATTAAGTCAAAATAAAGCAGATGCGCATGGGTATTGGACAGCCACGGGGTTGGCCGGTATTTCTGTTTCAGTTGCGGTAAAACATCTATACAGCGCCGGATTTGACCTTCGGGATTAAAATATAAGGTCGGTTCTGCGGCGCCGGTCCATTCATCAATCAAGCGCTGGGTGAGCTGGGCCATTTTCTGGATCACAAATTTCATGTTTTGTTCCCCCCTTTTATGGTTTGGCTTATATCATGCTAGTTCTCTCATGTTATGAAGTCAGTTGAGTTCAGGGCTTAGATCAGGTGGGCATAAATTGTGCCATCCGTTGTCCCATCTCGGCAGCCAAAGCTTCGAGGCCGCTTTTAGGACGAATCATCACTTCAAAATCAATGATCTGACCTTGATCATTGAAGCGGATCATATCAATACCCTTGAGTTTTTTATCTCCCACCTGGGCAGAAAACTCAAGCACAACATTGTTACCGTCTGCAGCATAAAATTCACGGTGATAGCTAAAGTTCTCAAAGACCTGAATTACATTGGTCAGAATAAAAAACACCACCTGCTTGCCGGCATAAGGCTGATAGGCCACCGGAGAACGAAACACCACCTCATCGGCCAGCAGTTCATTCAGGATGGCCATATCACGCTGTTCAAGCATCTGGTGCCAACGGGCAATCGCGGTTTTGGTGATGTGTAAGGTCATTTTGGGGTCCTTTTTTATTTTGATATTTCATTGCTATATAAACTCCCCCTGAGCAAGTTTTAAAGCATTGCTTTAAAACGAAGTGCAAGAAAGGGGGATTTAGAAGGGTTTTTCTACAAGAATCCCTCCCAACCTCCCTTTTTCAAAGGAAGGAGTAGATTCTATTCAGTGAATTCCCTCAGCTTCCAGAAGATGAGCAACCCTGCTGCACAGGGCAGAGGCGGTTATTCACCCTGTCCCCAGCGCTCTTCCATAGGGAGAGGGTGAAGGAATTGCATTAAATTTTCGCCGCCAACTCTGCGCCCTGACGGATTGCGCGTTTGGCATCTAACTCACCGGCTTCCTTGGCACCGCCAATCAGATGCACATTTTTACCCGCAGCTTGCAGCTGATCGTACATAGCAGTATAAGATTCTTGTCCGGCACAGATCACCACATTTTCAACTTCCAACAGCATCGGCTGGTCATTGACCGTAATATGCAGCCCCTGATCATCAATTTTCTGGTAGCTTACGCCGGCCATCATTTTAACGTCACGGTTTTTTAAGCCGGTACGGTGAATCCAGCCGGTGGTTTTGCCCAGGCCCGCTCCCACCGAAGACGCTTTACGCTGTAACAGGTAGATTTCATGATTGGAGGCTTCTACCTGTGCCGGTTTCAGGCCACCGACATGCTCATATTCGGTATCAATCCCCCATTCATCATAGAATTTTTCCGGATTCAGACTGCCACTTTCACCGGCATGACTTAAGTATTCTGCGGTATCAAAACCAATTCCACCAGCACCAATAATCGCAACCCGTTTCGCCACCGGTCGACGCTCTTTCAGCACATCCAGATAGCTCAGAACTTTAGGATGATCAATTCCTTCAATCTCCAGCTGACGTGGAGTCACCCCGGTTGCCACCACAATTTCGTCAAAACTGCTTTTGCTCAGCTCATCAAAGCTGGCCGTATGGTTCAGTTTTAGCTGAATGCGTGGCTGCAACTCAATTTGACGTTTGAAATAACGCAAGGTTTCATAAAACTCTTCTTTGCCCGGAATGGTCTTGGCAATATTAAACTGCCCGCCAATCTGGTTAGAGGCTTCAAAAATCGTCACTTCATGACCACGGTCTGCCGCATAAATTGCAAAGCTTAAACCGGCTGGACCAGCCCCAATCACCGCAATGTTTTTCGGCTGGCTCGCTTCTTTAAAGATCAGCTCGGTTTCATGACAGGCACGAGGATTGACCAGACAGGAGGCAATTTTCATGGAGAAAATATGGTCCAGACAGGCCTGGTTACAGGCAATACAGGTATTAATTTCATCGCTACGGCCCTGCTCGGCTTTCACCACAAAATCAGCATCTGCCAAAAATGGACGCGCCATCGACACCATATCGGCCTGACCGGTCGCCAGTACATGCTCTGCCATTTCTGGGGTATTAATCCGGTTAGAAGTGATTAAAGGAATTTTGACTTCACTTTTGAGCTTTTCTGTGACCCAGCTAAAAGCCGCACGCGGCACTTTGGTGGCAATGGTCGGAATACGTGCTTCATGCCAGCCAATACCGGTATTAATAATGGTCGCACCCGCTTTTTCAATTTCTTTGGCCAGCTGCACCACTTCTTCAAAACTTGATCCGCCTTCGACCAGATCCAGCATCGACAGACGATAGATAATAATGAAGTTTTCGCCGACTTCAGCACGGGTACGTTTCACGATTTCAATTGGAAAGCGAATCCGGTTTTCATAGCTGCCGCCCCATTCATCATCACGATGATTGGTGCGCTTGGCAATAAACTCGTTAATCAAGTAGCCTTCCGAACCCATAATTTCAACACCGTCATAACCGGCATATTTGGCCAGCTTGGCACAGTTGGCAAAATCGGCAATAGTCTGCTGCACTTCGGCCGAGGTGAGTGCATGCGGTTTAGACGGGTTAATAGGCGCCTGAATCGCGGATGGCGCCACAATATCCGGCTGATAGGAATAACGTCCAGTATGCAAAATCTGCAAGGCGATTTTACCGCCCGCTTCATGCACGGCTTGGGTGACCACTTTATGTTTTTCAGCTTCGGCCAAGGTGTCAAGTTTATTGCCACCTGCAAAGGTTAAGCCGGCATCATTTGGAGAAATCCCGCCGGTCACAATCAGGCCCACGCCGCCTTTGGCACGCTCTGCATAGAATGCTGCCATCCGTGCATAACCATTTGGTGCTTCTTCAAGACCCACGTGCATAGAACCCATAAGTACGCGGTTTTTTAAGGTGGTAAAGCCTAAATCAAGCGGGGCTAACAGATGCGGATAATTCGACATATTCTCTCCTTGGCTGGCCAAAAGCGGGCTATTTTTATGTTAATGCAACTTGTTGCATAAATTTATATGCGAATTTTGACTTTTATGCAACATGTTGCATAATATTTTAGATTCATACTTGCATGATCTCGTCTATGTCTTTAGCCCATGTATTACTCACCAGCCTGATTGAAAAACCCAGTACGGGCATTGAACTGGCCCGGCGCTTTGATCGCTCGATGGGCTTTTTCTGGAATGCTACCCATCAGCAGATTTATCGTGAATTAAACAGCATGCTCAGCAAAGGCTGGATTTCCACTTTGGCTGAAGAAGATGCCCAAGGCCGTAAAAAAACCTATCAGGTTGAGGCCGCAGGCCGGGTCGAACTGGCCGACTGGATGGTCAAGCAAGGTCCTCCGGCGCAGCTCCGTGAAGAACTGATGGTGCGTTTACGGGCCGAAGCACAACTCGGCGGTAATGAGGTTTTGCCCGAGCTAGAGCGGCATTTACAGTTGCATCAGGAAAAATTGCAGCTGTATCAGGCCATTTATGCCAAAGACTTTGCCCAGCAGACCGACGAAAATCGTACCTTATATATTCATAAAATGATTTTACAGCTGGGTATCGAGCAGGAAATCGGCTGGATTCGCTGGCTGGAAGCGGTGATTCCGGCGCTAAAAGCTTTTGATCAACAACAATAAAATTTCAAGGAATAAAATCTCATGCCGTATTATGTCATGCCCGATGGCGAAGGTTTATTTGTGCGTGAATTTGGTCAGGGCCAGCCGGTGCTGGTGCTGTCCGGTTTGGGCATGCACAGCTGGCAATGGCTGCCGTTTTTGTGGCCGCTACGTAAACAGTTCCGTTTTATTATTCCCGACTGGCGCGGCTTTGGCGGTTCGAAGCAGTGCCGGATTCCGGAGCTGGATGCCATTTCCAGCCACTGGCAGGATGTGCAATCCTTAATTCAGCAACTACAGCTGCAACAGTTTATAATCGTTGCCTATTCGATGGGTGCGACCACCGCCATGCATGGCATGCAATATGGACAGCTGGTAACGCAGTTAAAAGCCTATCTGCATATTGATCAGACCCCAAAAATCCTGGTAGATGAACACTGGGCCTATGGCCTGTTTGGCCAGCAGCACAGCCGCTTCAAACAGATCTTATCCGAACTGTCCGCGCTATTTACGGAACACGCACATCTCCAGTGGATTCACGATTTAAATGATACGGCCAAAGATCAACTGTTTGCTTTATGGATGCAGTTTATTGAGCTGCAAAATAACAACCCTCGCCAGCGAGCCATCTTTCGTAAAATCCTGCAACAGCCACGTTTGCAACATCTGCTGTTACCCTCATCTCGACTGGACTATATGGCCTGGTATATCCGTAACTATTTGGAGCATACCGAAGATTATCGCGAGGCCTTAAGCCAGCTAAACTGCCCTACGGTGTTTTTTAGCGGGGTGCAATCGGTACTCTATCCGGTACAGGGGCAAACCCTGATTGCCCAGAGTGTGGCACAGGCACAGCAGGTGTTATTTGAAAAATCAGGGCATACTCCGCTACTGACTGAGCCGCTGAAATTTGCCCGTGAAATTAAACGCTTTTTGTTGCAGCATCAGTAAGTATCTGCATCAATATTTATAGCGCACTCAATAAAAAAGCCGAACAGTGTGAGGTTCGGCAAAAAGCAAGTGAAAATCAGCAATCAAGGCAAAGCGCTAGGCAATTTCCCCATCAATAATGCCCTGCTGTTTTAAAGCTTGCAGTTCTTCGGTAGATTTAAAGCGGGACAAAATATAGGCCGTATGTTCACCCAGTTGCGGTGGTGCCTGCCGGTATTCGACCGGTGTATCTGACAGCTTGATCGGTGATGCAATCATTTTAAATTGCGCATTTAAACTGTGCGGCAAATTGACCAGCATCTGCCGATGCTGAATTTGCGGCTCAGCCAAGGCATCTTCAATCGAGTTAATTACACCGACCGGTACTTTGACCGCATGAATCCGGCGTACCCATTCCTCTGCATCCTGACTCAGAAAAAATTCAGCCAGAGCTGGAATCAGCTCATCGCGGTATTTGACCCGGTCCTGATTACGTAAGAATTTCGGATTGTTCAATAATTCCGGATAACCAATGGCCAGACATAGGTCCTTGAACTGTTTGTCATTACCACAGGCAATAATAAATTCCTTATCTTTAGCCTTAAAGGTTTGATACGGCACAATATTCGGGTGTTTATTGCCCATGCGCTGCGGTGACTGGCCACTGCTCAGATAATTCATGCCCTGATTGGCCAGCGTTGCCACCTGAACATCCAATAAAGACAGATCAATATATTGTCCACGTCCGGTATGATGCCGCGCCAATAATGCTGCCTGAATCGCCACCCAAGGCCATGCCGGCCAGTGATGCACTGCCGAGCATTCCGGCCTGAAAGGTGGTTAAACCAAATTCTGCTTTTAAACTGGTTAAGCTGAAAGACAGCAGCATGATGTCTACGCCATCAATCACCAAAGATACAAAGGCAAAAATAAAGGCCAGTTTCCAGGTGTTTTTATTAGGGTCTGTTGACATTTCATAATGGTAGCCAAATAAAGATACAAGCTAAGGCAACAGAATTTTCATAGCTTTGCTTTAGCTTGTCATAGCGTGTGGCAATTCCTCTAAATTGCTTTAATCTAGCAAAGGCATTCTCAATTAAATGCCTGATTTTAAAAATACCAATCCACATGATCATTATTTGAAAGTGTATTGGATTTCTTGGGAATATTAGCTTGAGTTCCCGTTTTTTCTATCTGTTCTCTCAAGGATTCAGAGTCATAACCCTTATCGGCACAGAGAATTTCTGTCTCGTGCAGGTCTATATTGTTAACTAATTTCGGTGCCACTTTTACATCATGGGTCGTACCATCCTCTATCAAAAACTGAACAGGGTTCCCATGAGAATCAACTGCCAAATGAATTTTAGAACTATTTCCACCGATACTTTTTGAGATAGCCTGATCCTTGATTCCTGTAGCATGCTGATGAGCCCTCACATGGCTAGCATCAATAAATACCCACTCTAGATCAGCATCAGATGAAATTAACTTAAATATTTTTAATAACTTATTATCTTTCGACCACCGGGAAAATTTCTTGAATATGGAGTTTGGCTTTCCGAAGGCAGCAGGTAAATCCCGCCACGGGCAGCCTGTACGGATTCTATAAAGAATAGCTTCAATAAAATTTCGAAGATTTTGTTTGAGATAAATACGAAAATTACGGAAAATGTTTTCTAACTTAGACCAGTGTTGATCAGTCAACATTGTACGAGGCATAGCGAGGAGTAGATTTGGTTTGGCGATTAAATTCTACTTTTTCGCTATTTTTTTTGCACAGTAAATGTCAACAGACCCTAATTCGATGGGCGGTACCCACATTCGATGGCAGTTTTAAGCCCAGTGTTCCGGCTTCAGCGTGTATATCATTTTTCATCTTGTCGTTACCTCATTTTCCCAAATGAGTCACCGGTATTTTTTGCTGTGGGTTCTGCCTTTCCGCTTTTTATTCTTTTTTATTCAGCAGATGACAGCCAAAACCCACCCAAAGCAAGACCCGAGAGTCTGCCGATGAATCCTTTATTTACATTATGAATCAGATTTTTTAGACACAACTATCCTGAGGATGTTCATCCTGAACATCCTGGCTATTTTTCTATGACATTAATTACAGAATGCGGCGATTCCGGTCTGTGCACGGCCCAGAATTAAGGCATGTACGTCATGCGTCCCTTCATAGGTATTCACCACTTCCAGATTCACCAGATGACGCGCCACACCAAATTCATCCGAAATACCGTTACCACCCATCATGTCACGGGCCAAACGGGCAATATCCAGCGCCTTGCCACAGTTATTGCGCTTGATTAAAGATGTTCCTTCAATCGAGGCAATACCTTCATCTTTCATGCGGCCAAAACGTAATGCGGCCTGTAAACCTAAAGCGATTTCAGTTTGCATATCAGCCAGTTTTTTCTGGATTAACTGATTGGCAGCCAAAGGACGACCAAACTGTTTACGGTCCATGGTGTACTGATGTGCGGTATGCCAGCAGAACTCTGCCGCACCCATCGCACCCCAGGCAATGCCGTAACGGGCACTGTTCAGGCAGGTAAATGGACCTTTTAAGCCACGAACTTCTGGGAAAGCATTTTCTTCTGGGACAAATACGTTATCCATTACAATTTCACCGGTGATGGAAGCACGTAAACCGACCTTGCCGTGAATCGCAGGCGCAGACAGCCCTTCCCAGCCTTTTTCCAGAATAAAGCCGCGAATGTCACCGACATTGCCTTCAGGTGAAACTTCTTTGGCCCAGACCACAAATACATCGGCAATTGGGCTGTTGGTAATCCACATTTTTGCGCCTGTTAAACGATAACCGCCATCGACTTTTTTGGCACGGGTAATCATGCTGCCCGGGTCAGAACCATGATCCGGTTCGGTCAGACCAAAGCAGCCAATATATTCACCCGTAGCTAATTTTGGTAAATACTTCTGTTTTTGTTCTTCCGAGCCAAATTCATTAATTGGCACCATCACCAGCGAGCTTTGTACACTGGCCATAGAACGGTAGCCTGAATCGACACGTTCAACTTCACGGGCAATCAGACCATAGCTGACATAATTTAAACCAGCACCGCCGTATTGTTCCGGAATGGTTGGGCCTAGTAGGCCTAGCTCGCCCATTTCACGGAAAATGGTCGGATCGGTTTTTTCATGACGGAACTGTTCTAATACACGTGGCATCAGCTTGTCCTGACAATAGGCTGCAGCAGTATCACGGATCATGCGTTCTTCTGCAGTCAGCTGCTGCTCCAGCAGGAATGGGTCTTGCCAGTCAAAATGTACTTTACGGCCTGAATGTGAATTTACCATTTGATTCATAGCTTCCTCTGCCTGAATGATGTTCTCGTTGTTTGTGTTGATACTATGTGTGAAAAATAATATTTTCAAACGAGATTTTTTAATGCAGATATGCATTCTCCGTATATCTTAAATAAGCATATTCATACTGGAGCTGCGCATCGCTCTAAAACCTGTGAAGAAACAATAAAAAATAAACAAATTGGCGATCATAGTGCCTTCATCTATGCTATTTTCAAATACCTGTGCAGATAAAGGATGATCTGAAATGCGGCGTAATATTCCCTCTTTACAGGCCTTGCTCTGCTTTGAGTCGGCAGCCAAGCATTGCAGTTATACCCATGCCTCGCAAGAACTGTTTATTACCCAGAGTGCGGTTTCCCGGCAAATCCAGCAGCTGGAAGAATTTCTTGGCTTAAGCCTGTTTATCCGGACCCGGCATGGAGTCGAACTGACGCCTGCAGGACAGCATTATTATAAAAGTATCAAACCCTATTTACTGGGGCTGGAGCAAAGCACGCTCGATGTGATGTCGCATAAAGGATTAGGTGGCACCTTAAAACTGGGTGTGGTACCGACCTTTGCCACGCGCTGGCTGGTGCCGAAGCTGCATCGTTTTAACCAGCGCTATCCGGAAATTACCATCCATTTGGAAACCAGCACCAAGCCGTTTTTATTTAATGAAAATATTTTTGATGCGGCCATTTATGCGGGCACGCAGCAGCAGATTGATCATTGGCCCGGAATCCACACCCATTTTTTAATGAAGGAAGATGTGGTGCCGGTGTGCTCACCGCAGCTGATTGCCCGGCATTTTCCTGCGGCACAAAAAAGCCATCGCTATGGTTATAACCTGGCTGCTGAACAATTACAGCAACTGCCCTTATTACAGCAAACCACACGACCGACCATCTGGCAGGAATGGTTCCAGACCCAGCAGATTGAGCATGCCCATCCGTATGATGGACAGCGTCATGAACTGTTTTCGATGCTGGCTGTGGCCGCCAGTCATGGCATGGGCATGGCACTCATCCCGCAAATGCTGATTCAGCAGGAATTAACCAGCGGTGAACTGGTACTGGCCTCAGATCAGCAGCTCAGCGGCCGGCGCTCCTATTATCTGGTACATTCTAGTCAGGAAAATTCAGTTTTAATTCAGAAATTTGTAGAATGGATGCAACAGGAAGTCACGCACAGTATCGCCACACAGGAATCTGCCTATGCCTAAACTGATTGTTTTCTCCGGTGCCGGAATGAGCGCCGAAAGCGGGATTAATACCTTCCGTGATAGTGATGGATTGTGGGAACAGCATCGGGTGGAAGATGTGGCCACGCCGGAAGCCTGGGCCAAAAATCCGGCGCTGGTGCAGCGTTTTTATAATGAACGACGCAAAAATATTCTGAATGCCCAGCCCAACGCGGCACATCAACTGATTGCCGAACTGGAACAGTATTTTGATGTGGCTGTTATTACCCAGAATATTGATGATCTGCATGAACGTGCCGGTAGCCAGCAGGTATTACATTTGCATGGCAATATCCGGCTGGCCAAAACCTCCGGTCCCGATGCACAAACCACTACCCGCTTTTACCCGATTGAAGGCGCCGAGCTGGATTTGGAACGCGATGTCTGTGATGCGGGTTATCCGCTACGGCCACACGTGGTCTGGTTTGGTGAAGCGGTACCGGCCTATGTACAGGCGATTGAATGGGTGCAGGATGCCGATATTTTTATTGTGATTGGCAGCAGTCTGGCAGTCTACCCGGTGGCTGGTCTGGTTCATGAAATTCCGGCCAGCTGTCAGGCCTATTATATTGACCCGAAAGCCAATCAGCAGCGTTTACCGGCGCAATATGAATGTATTGCCGCCACTGCAACCCAAGGTTTGGCACAGTTAAAACCACGTCTGCTGGCTGGCCTGTAAGTTGAATCAAAACCATCGGCCAAACACAAAAGGCTCAAAACCAATATATGATCTTGAGCCTTTGCTGTTTTACTGAAGCAGTCAGTGTCTTAGCTGACTTGGGCAAAAACTGCTTCCGGTGGTGTTACCTCACTGACCAGATTATGCAGGGCAAAAATTTCATCCAGCTGTTCCTGAGTCAGTAATTCCTGCTCCAGTACCACCTGCTGAATGGTTTTGTTTTCAGCAATACACAGTTTCCCGATTTCATCACATTTGGCATGACCTAGAATCGGATCAAGCAAAGTGACAATACCGACGCTACGCATCACCGCATCATGGCAAGCCTGTTCATTGGCCTGAATGCCCTGAATACATTTTTCATCCAGACTTTTCATGGCTTGAGTCAATAACTGGATGGATTCATGAATCGACACGGCAATCACCGGTTCCATCACGTTTAACTGCAACTGCCCGGCTTCGGCCGCCATGGTCACGGTCAGGTCATTGCCAATCACTTTAAAAGCAATCTGGTTCACCACTTCCGGAATGACCGGATTGACCTTGGCCGGCATAATCGAAGAACCGGCCTGCAACTCCGGTAACCGGATTTCCCCCAGACCGGTACGCGGGCCAGAACTTAATAAACGCAGGTCATTACAGATTTTCGATAACTTCACCGCCAGACGTTTCAGTGTGCTGGATAAAATGATGAAAACCCCACAGTCGCTGGTGGCTTCGACATAATCTTCTGCGCCAATTAATGGCAAGCCGCTAATCTCTTTTAAAGCCTGCACCGCTTCCTGGGCATAACCTTTGGGGGTATTCACGCCCGTACCAATCGCGGTAGCACCGAGGTTAATTTCCAGCAACAGCTGACGGGTCCGGTCAATCAGTTTTAAATCTTCTTTTAACAGGGTAGCAAAAGCCCGGAACTCCTGCCCCAAGGTCATCGGCACGGCATCTTGCAGCTGGGTCCGGCCCATTTTCAGTACATACTGAAATTCAGCTACCTTCTTGTAGAAACTGTCAATCAGGTTACGCATCTGCACGAACAGATCATCCAGACTGTAATAAGTCGCTAAACGCAAGGCTGTTGGATAGACATCATTGGTCGATTGCGACTTATTAACATGATCATTTGGATGAATAGAAAAATAACTGCCTTTTTCCAGACCCAGATGTTCTAAGGCAATATTGGCAATCACCTCATTGCTGTTCATGTTAATCGACGTTCCGGCACCGCCCTGATAAACATCTAAAGGGAAATGCGCACGCCATGCGGCGGGCTGTTCAATCAACTGGTCACAGGCATACTGAATCGCCTCAGCCACCTGCGGGGAGATTTTTTCAAACTGTAAATTGGTTTGTGCAGATGCCTTTTTCACTTGCGCCAAAGCACGAATGAAATGCAGGTTTTCACCGACCTGCTGATTAGAGATCTGGAAGTTCTCCAAGGCACGCAAGGTATGAATACCATAATAACTGTCTGCCGGCACTTCTTTAGCACCTAGCAAATCATGCTCTATTCTTGTTTTCTCTGTCTGAACCGTAATCACACTGTTTACTCACTATTTCGCACCAATATTGTGCATAAGAAAATCTTAAACCTGTGCCAGCCTGAAACTACACAAGATTGATACGCTTTTTGAAATATTTAATTACACATTCTTTCTGAATGTACGGGATGTAACATAATGTAAATTTACTCCATTTTTAAGCCAGATTTAACAAATTCTCTCCATATTTGCAAAAATAAAAATATTCACCGCTTTATTCAAAATTTTGACTTAATAATTTTCCGCTCATTGCTCCCATTTTTTCAATTGTATCTAAAGCTACAAACTGCAACATAAGACCGCTATAAATCCCGTCGAAATGTTACAGAACGTAATTTTAATTCCATGCTTGAATCAGCTCCTTGAAAAAATGCGCAAAAAATCATCTCGGATGGATGAACGCTTACAGACAAAGGATGGGCATATGAGTCAACTGAATCCCACATTAATTACCTTTATATTTTATATCGTGGCCATGATCGGTATCGGGCTGTATGCCTACAAGGCCACCACAGATTTCTCGGATTATATTCTTGGGGGCCGCAGTCTGGGCAGCGTGGTGACTGCGCTTTCTGCCGGCGCATCGGATATGAGCGGCTGGCTGCTGATGGGTTTACCCGGTGCAATCTATCTGGCCGGATTATCTGAAGCCTGGATCGCCATCGGCCTGATTATTGGTGCATGGTTAAACTGGCTTCTGGTCGCCGGGCGTTTGCGGGTTCATACCGAAGTACAAAACAATGCCCTGACCCTGCCGGATTATTTCACCAGCCGTTTTGGCGACCGCAAGAAAATCCTGCGCGTCAGTTCAGCACTGGTGATTCTGGTATTTTTCGCGATTTACTGTGCATCCGGCATGGTGGCCGGTGCGCGTTTATTTGAAAGCCTGTTTGGCTGGTCCTATACCACGGCGCTGTGGATTGGCGCGATAGCCACCATCAGCTATGTCTGTATTGGCGGCTTCCTGGCGATTAGCTGGACCGATACCTTCCAGGCCGGGCTGATGATTTTTGCCCTGCTGATTACCCCCATCATGACCTATCTGGCACTGGGTGATCATAGCCAGCAGATTGGTCTGTTACTGGAAACTGCGCGCCCACATGCCACGCAGATGCTGTCCGGTTTAAGTTTTATTGCTATTTTATCTTCTTTGGCATGGGGCTTAGGCTATTTTGGACAACCGCATATTCTGGTTCGCTTTATGGCAGCCGATTCGGTCAAAACCATTCCGGCGGCGCGTAAAATTGGTATGAGCTGGATGATCCTCTGCTTGGGCGGCGCAGTTGGTGCCGGTTTCATTGCCATTGCCTATTTCCAGCAATTTCCAGAACTGGCGACTGTGGTGAATCAGAACCCGGAAACCGTGTTTATGGAGCTGACCAAAATCCTGTTTAATCCGTGGATTGCCGGGATTATTCTGGCCGCCATTTTAGCCGCGGTGATGAGTACGCTCAGCTGTCAGTTACTGGTCTGCTCCAGTACCTTAACTGAAGATTTGTACAAAGCCTTTTTACGCAAAAATGCCTCACAAAAAGAGCTGGTCTGGGTCGGCCGTTTTATGGTGCTGTTGATTGCAATGCTGGCAATCTGGCTGGCCAGCAATCCATCGAGTAAAGTCCTGGGTCTGGTGGCCTATGCCTGGGCCGGTTTTGGGGCGGCTTTTGGTCCTCTCATTATTCTGTCGCTGTTCTGGAAACGCATGACCCTGAAAGGCTCGATTGCCGGAATGCTGGTTGGCGCGATCACCGTAATTGTCTGGAAAAATGTCATGGCCGATACCGGACTCTATGAGATTATTCCCGGCTTTATTCTGGCCAGTCTGAGTATTGTAATAGTCAGTCTGCTCGACCGGGCACCAAGTACAGAGGTGATTGAACGCTTTGAACAGTCAGATGCCGAGTACAAAAAAGCCATGCAGGAAATGAACAGCTAGCACAGCAATCTACCGAATTGATTGATCATCCATAAAAAAAGGAGCTTCGGCTCCTTTTGGGTTTTAACGGAAAATACAGACAAAGATGACGGTTTATTTGGCCTTGTGCTGATATTTCAGTTTCAATTGCGAGCTTTCCTTAATCACTTCCATCACCGGATAACTGCGGGTTTCTTTCACCCCCGGCAACTGCCATAAAATTTGCCCGGAAATCTTACGGAATTCTTCCATATTGGCGCAGCGGATTTTGACTACAAAATCGAAACCACCACTAATCATGTGACATTCCACAATTTCCGGATGCTGCAAAATCGCATCTGAAAATTCCTCCAGTACATTCGGCGTGGTTTTATCCAGCAAAATTTCCACAAATACCACAAAACTGCTATTCAGCAACTCCGGATTCAGCTTGGCTTCATAGCCCAAAATAAAGCCATCTTTACTCAGTTTCTGTACCCGCGCCAGCGCAGCAGTTGGCGATAAATTGACGGCTTCTGCCAGTTTAATATTTGAAATCCGGCCATCTTTTTGCAGAATATCCAGAATTTTAATGTCAGTGCGATCCAGGCTCATCATTCCATTCATAATCCGTATTTATCTCTAAAAATAACAAAAATTATAGTGAGTTATTCGGCATATTTTCTGTGATCATAAATTATATAAGGTACACCGTTCAACTAAAATATATCGTCACAGGATGTTGGCATGAACATGATGGATAGCGAAACCCATTTCGACGACGCAAAACCGCATTTGGATTACATCACTGAATTCAAAGAAAAAAATGAGGCAGAAATTGCCATCAATACCGCATGGCGTCGCCCTGAAAGTGAATGTGTCAGCCATTTACTCGAGCACAGTGAAATTCCTGATGCACTGAACAGCCAGATTTATGAGCTGGCTTTTCAGCTGGCCCACTCCCTGCGTGAACGTAAAAATTCCAGCGGTAAAGCCGGTCTGGTGCAAGGCCTGTTGCAAGAGTTCTCCCTCTCTTCACAAGAAGGCATCGCCCTGATGTGTCTGGCCGAAGCGCTATTACGTATTCCTGATACCGCAACCCGTGATCTGCTGATCCGCGACAAGATCAACCAGGGCAACTGGAAAGAGCATTTAGGTCAAAGTAACCTGATGTTTGTGAATGCAGCGGCCTGGGGCTTAATGCTGACCGGCAAGCTGATGGAAACCCCGAAACAGAACAGCTTAAGCGGTATTCTGACTGGCCTGCTGGCGCGCAGTGGCCGTGGCATTATCCGTAAAGCGGTAGATGTGGCGATGCGGATGATGGGTGAGCAGTTCGTGACTGGTGAAACCATTAGCGAAGCCCTGCAACATGCCGAACCGTTAGAAGAAAAAGGTTTCCGTTATTCTTATGACATGCTCGGTGAAGCGGCCCTGACCGAACACGATGCAGAGCGTTATTTTGATGACTATCAAAATGCCATTCACGCCATTGGCCAGGCCTCTAAAGATAAAGATGTTTATACCGGCCCGGGGATTTCGATCAAGCTCTCTGCCCTGCATCCACGTTATCAGCGTGCTCAAATTGACCGCGTGCATACCGAACTGTATGACAAGGTGCTGCAACTGGCGGTGCTGGCCAAAGACTATAATATTGGCCTGAATATTGATGCCGAAGAATCTGAACGACTGGAAATGTCTTTAGAGTTGCTGGAGCGTCTGTGTTTTGAACCGGCACTGGATAACTGGAAAGGCATTGGCTTTGTGATTCAGGCCTACCAGAAACGCTGCTTCTATGTGGTGGATTATGTGGTTGATCTGGCCAAACGCAGCCAGAAACGCCTGATGATTCGCTTAGTGAAAGGCGCCTATTGGGACAGCGAAATCAAGAAAGCGCAAATTGATGGCATGTCAGATTATCCAGTGTTTACCCGTAAAGTGCATACCGATCTGTCCTATATTGCCTGTGCGAAAAAATTACTGGCGGCACCGGAACAGATTTATCCACAGTTTGCGACTCACAATGCCCAGACGCTGGCCACGATTTATCATCTGGCCGATCCAGCGCGTTACTACGCTGGCCAATACGAATTCCAGTGTCTGCATGGTATGGGCGAGCCATTGTATGAAAATGTGGTCGGCTCGAAACAGCAGCAGAAACTCGGTGTGCCGTGTCGTATTTATGCACCAGTCGGTAACCATGAAACCCTGCTGGCCTATCTGGTACGTCGTTTGCTGGAAAATGGTGCCAACACCTCTTTCGTCAACCGTATTGCCGATAAGACCCTAAACATTGAAGATCTGATCGAAAATCCGCATCAGACCATTTTAGCCACAGCTCAACAGGAACAGAAAGTCGGCCAGAAACATCCGGCAATTCCCTTACCGCATGAACTGTACGGCGCGCAGCGCGACAACTCTGCTGGACTGGACTTAGCCAATGATCAGGACTTGGCGGCATTAAATGCAACCGCGCAGAATCTGCATCAGCATCAATGGACTGCCCTGCCCATGGGTGAAGGCTTAACCACCCAAGACAGTGCCGATGTACACGCGATTTTAAACCCGGCTCAGCATCAGGATATTGTTGGTCATGTACAGGAAGCCACAGCAGCACAGGTCAATCAGGCCCTAGAAAATGCGGTACAGGCACAAGCCGTCTGGGCCAATATTTCCAAACATGAACGCGCACAATGTCTGGAACGTGCTGCCGATTTAATGCAGGCACGCCTGCAACCGCTCATGCTGCTCCTCTGCCGCGAAAGTGGCAAGACCTATGGCAATGCCATTGCCGAAGTGCGTGAAGCAATTGATTTCCTGCGCTACTATGCCGCGCAAATGCGTGATCTGGACATCAATACCCAGATCATTCCGCTAGGGCCGGTGCTGTGTATCAGCCCATGGAATTTCCCGCTGGCGATTTTTAGCGGCCAGATTGCCGCAGCGCTGGTGGCTGGCAATACCGTTCTGGCCAAACCGGCCGAGCAGACCCCACTGATTGCAGCACAAGCGGTGCAGATTTTATGGGATGCTGGCATTCCGCAAAATGTACTGCAACTGCTGCCGGGACGCGGTGAAACAGTCGGTGCGCAGCTGAGTCAGGATGAACGGATTCAGGGCATTATGTTTACCGGCTCGACTGAAGTCGCCAAAATCCTGAATCAGACCGTGGCCAAACGTTTAAGCCAGACTGGTGGTGCCATTCCGCTCATTGCGGAAACTGGCGGGCAAAACGCCATGATTGTTGATTCTTCAGCCCTGACTGAACAGGTGATTCTGGATGCGGTCAGCTCTGCTTACGACAGTGCCGGTCAGCGCTGCTCGGCCCTGCGAATTTTATGTGTGCAGGAAGATAATGCCGACACGGTGCTGACTATGCTCAAAGGTGCCATGCAGCAGTTACGCGTGGGTAATCCTTATGTGCTAAAAACCGACATTGGTCCGGTGATTGACCTGGAAGCGCAGAACAATATTGAGCGTCATATTGAAAAAATGCGCATTAAGGGCTATCCGGTGCATCAGTTGATGTGGAATAAGCAAAGCGATGCAAGCTTGCAACACGGCACTTTTGTACCACCAACGCTGATTGAACTGCCGCATCTGGATGATCTGGAGCGCGAAGTGTTTGGCCCGGTACTGCATGTGATTCGCTACCGTTATGGACAGCTTGATCAACTGCTGGCGCAAATCAATGCCAAAGGTTATGGCCTGACCATGGGCTTGCATACCCGTATTGATGAAACCATTCATAGCGTGATTGCCCAAGCCGAGGTCGGCAACCTGTATATCAACCGTAATATTGTCGGTGCTGTGGTCGGGGTGCAACCTTTTGGCGGCGAAGGCCTGTCGGGGACCGGACCTAAGGCCGGTGGACCACTGTATCTCTACCGCTTAATGCAATACTGCTCGCAGAAAAAACTGGCTCAACCATTTGCGGCGCAGACTCTACATGCAGCAGCAATGCCTGCCCTGTATAACCAATTGGTGGACTGGGTACAGGCCGAGTTCCCGCAGCAGCTGATTCAACTACCGGAGAAAATTGCCACGGGTCAGAGTTTTAACCTGACTGGTCCAACCGGTGAAAGTAACCAGTATACGATTTTGCCACGCCATGCCGTGCTATCCCTGGCTGAACAGGAGCTGGATCAGATTCATCAGTTACTGGCGATTTTTGCAGTCGGCAGTCAGCCGGTGGTTCTGGCAGAAAACCGCTTCATGCTGAAATATCTGCCGAAAATGCCGCCAGAGATTGCCCAGCGGATTCGCGTGATCCCAGACTTGCTGCATGGCGATTATGATGCAGTGCTGCATCATGGCAGCTCGGTGCAATTGCTGGAGTTACAGCAAACGGTAGCGCAGCGTGCCGGAGCGATTGTCGGCATCAGCCATCTCAAACTGAATGATCCGAAAATTCCGCTGGAACGTCTGGTGATTGAACGGGCCATCAGCATTAATACTGCTGCAGCTGGAGGGAACGCCAGCCTGATGACGCTGGATTAAAGCCACCCCTTTTCATGGTGTTATCCCTCTTTGCCAAACCAACTCTCCCTGGTCTCTGTTGGTTTGGCTTTTTTTATCTTTGCTCTCGCAAGTGATCTATTTCCCGGCTTTAATCTACCGATCTGTTGAGCCGAAGCTCGATTTCTCCCGTCACGCTACCGCAATTTAAGGTTTGCACAGAATATCTTTAGGCATCTGCCTGAAACTTTGTTACCATCCCCTGTTTCAATGGGTTTGTGATTTTTACTGCATATGACTTCATCTTATCAGCAACAACTTGATGCCAAAGTTGCACGTATTTCTGCACAGTTTGCCGAATTTAATCCTCCAGCGCTGGAGGTGTTTGCCTCGCCTGAACAGCATTTCCGTATGCGTGCAGAATTCCGGATTTGGCATACCGAAGATGACCTGTTTTATGCCATGTTTGAACGCGATGAGCAGCAGAACAAAAAAGTCATTCGAATTGATGAATTTCCAATTGCTGATGCTAGCATCAACCAGTTAATGCCGGTACTGCTGAATGCCTTAAAAGCAGAACCGCTGTTATCCAATCGCCTGTTTGAAGTGCATTTTCTGGCAACCTTAAAAGGTGAAATGCTAGTTTCACTGATTTATCGCTGTCCATTAACTGCAGAGTGGGAAGCGCTGGCCAAACAGCTGGCCGAGCAACTGCAGATTAAAATTATTGGCCGGAGCCGTGGCCAGAAACTGGTACTGAGCGATGAGTTTGTGGTGGAAGAACTGCAAGTCTTTGAACGCCAGTATCAATACAAACAGATTGAAAGCAGCTTTACCCAGCCGAATGCGCGCGTTTGCCAGCACATGCTGGAATGGGCCTGTACAGCCGCCGGACACGCCAATCAGGACCTGTTAGAGCTGTACTGTGGCAATGGTAACTTTACCCTGCCGCTGTCGACCCGTTTTAATCGCGTCTTAGCCACAGAACTGGCCAAATCTTCAGTCTATGCGGCGCAGTGGAATATTGAGCAGAACCAGATTGACAATATTCAGGTGGCGCGTTTATCTGCCGAAGAATTTACCCAGGCCTACAACGGCGAGCGTGAATTCCGCCGTTTGCAGGAAGCCGGCATTGAGATGTCCAGCTATCAGTTTGATACCGTGTTTGTAGACCCACCACGTGCCGGTATTGATGCCGAAACCTTAAAACTGTTGCAGCGTTTTGAGCGGATTATTTATATCTCCTGTAATCCGGATACGCTGCATGACAATTTGCAGACTTTGGCCAGCACCCACAAGATCACCCAATTTGCCCTGTTTGACCAATTCCCTTATACCCATCATGTGGAATCTGGTGTCTTACTGGAAAAGATCTAAAACAATTTGTTTCAAATTATATTATTCAGTCCGAAAAGGAAGATTTTTTAATCTTCCTTTTTTCTTATAAAAATAAGCAACTTAGTTATAATCAAGGCTTATAGCCATCATAATTACGTTTAAACTGTTACAAGCTATCGAAATTTCTAGAGTCTGTTTGCTGCTTTTATCACTTTAGTCGACTTGCATTAATTTTTAAATTGGCTATATTTCGAGCTATGTTAGGTTGCAAATGAAGGCTCTATGAGTTTTTGGCAAAAGCTGTTCGCTCAGGAACAGCAAAACGAGCATAAGAATCAGATTGCTTGTGTTGAAAATGATTGCTCTTGTAAGACAAATGAACAGCTTCTTGAAGCTTTAGCAAAAGCGACAGATGAAGATGTGATTATCGGTATTAAAAAGGTTCTCGCTTCGCGCGGCTATAGCCGTAAAGAGTTGAATGAACTTCAACATTTACCCCTGCAATAGCAGAGTCTGACCACAGAAAAAGGCATTTAGAATTTCTAGGTGCCTTTTTTATTGGTCTGATTTTAATCAGATTTCTTAGTTTTGAAATTTTTTTCATGTATGCTCAAGGGCTTAGATCAGTCTTGATCGTATTTTTAATTCAATACATAACAATAAGGATACCGCTATGAATAACAAAATGATCGGCGCTCTTACCCTTCCACTGCTCTGCCTGGCCCTCACAGGCTGCGACCGTATGCCGGCAGAATGTGAAGAAGCCTGGGACAAGATGGACAGCTTGAGCACAAAAAGGGGGCTTTCGGAAGAACAACGTCAATTCCAGAAAAAACAGTTTGAGGCCGGAATCAAAGAAATGTCGACTGAAGATGCCAAACGCCTCTGCAGCCAGCAAACCCAGACCCTGGGCATTATTGGCCAGTAGATTTTTCTGGCTCAGTCGCGCAGGCTGAATCATCAATATACGCCAGCATCGGGCCAACTGCGCGGTACTGGCGATGGCGTTTTAAGGCCGCAATATACACAGAAGATACTGAACCATCCAAGTACAGCGCATTCGGTGTCTTAAGCTGCTGCTGAAACAGCCGGGCAAAGTCATAAAAATTTATTGGCTGCTGGCTGATCACAAAATACAGGGTGGCGTCTTTCAGCCCAACGCCATTGCGGATTTTTCTGGAATCGGAATCCGGAATAAAGTTTGGGTTAATTTTTCCGTCAATCACCAGCATCGGGCCAGATTGGGTGGCATATTTCGGTTGCACATTGGCCTGCTGATACTGCTGGGTGGTCATCAACAGTGGCTGCTTGTCCCAGGCCAGTACCCCATTCGGCTGAATCAGAAAATTGCCCCAGCCTTGGGTCTGGGTATTTAACTGGCTTACCCTCTTGCCCTCTTCAATATACAGCCCGACGGGTGCATAATCGGCATGGAACATCCCGGCATTCATGGCAAATTCCAGCTGCTGGCACGGTTGCAGATCATCCTGGAGCGTAGTGAAATAACGATAGGGCTGCTGTGCTGTATTCTTTAATACCAGCTTCAGCTGCGCCATTGATCGGATTTCCGTGACATCAAAATCACCCAGCCTATGTTTCAGCTGCCAGCTGTAGATTTGCGGCTGTGCCTGTGCCCAGTTTGCACTGCAAGCACCCAGCAGAATCAGCAGTTTTAACAGCGGTTTGGCAGTAACTCGTGCAAAGTACTGTCCTAACTTTTTCATTGCATCTGTTCCCTGTTCATCGTTGTATAATTCAGCCATTCTTGTCGCCACCCTGTCGATTCTTGTGCCAAGAAGCAGTACACTAGAGCTTTAAAATACACCTGTCACTTTACTAATGTCACAATGCTCAAGCAGAACACACGGTTCCCTTTAGGGGCGCATCTGATTGTCAAACATTTCGGCTATACCCACCACGGGATTTATGCTGGACGTGGTCGTGTCATTCATTATTCCGGTTTTGCGCATTTATTTAAAAAACATCCGATTGAAATCACCAGCCTAGACAAGTTCAGTCATGGCAAACCGGTGCATGTGCAGCATTATGATCAACCCAAATATAAAGGCCGTAAAGTGGTGCGCCGGATGCGTTCACGGATGCATGAAAATAATTATCACCTGATTATCAACAACTGCGAACATTTATGCACCTGGGCCATTACCGGCGTGGAAAGCAGTCCGCAAGTCTTCCGGATGATGAACCGCTTAACCACCATTGGTTATGTCAGCTCCTTAATGAGCTATATGAACAGCATGATGCTGACCCTGACCACCACCTGTTTTGCCCTGGTGCTGTATATTAAAAAGAAATTGCGCGACAAAGCCAAAATGCAGATGCCGACCCATCTGTTTTATAAACGCGATGAAAAGAAATAACACACCGGATCATCTGTAAATCAAATTTTTTTTAATTTAACGTGCTACTTCCTTTCAACGTTTACTTTCCATTTTCAACACCGCATAAAAAAGCCCGCTGAGTCCAGCAGGCTTTTTCAATCATCTAGCAAAATGCGCTTTTATTTGCCCGGTTTGAAGCTGTCTTTTAAGTCCAGAATACGGTTAAACACTGGCGTTTCGCTGGAATGATCATACTGATCCGCCACGAAATAACCTTCACGTTCAAACTGGAAACGATCTTCTGCTTGCGCTTGCGCTAAAGCCGGCTCAATAACCGCTTGTACCACTTTCAATGAGTCCGGATTCAGATTCGCCAGGAAGTCATCGCCGACTTCTGGGTCAGATTCGGTGAACAGACGGTCGTAAATACGCACTTCAGCTTTCACGCCTTTAGTGGCAGATACCCAGTGAATCACGCCTTTTACTTTACGGCCTTCCGGATTCTTACCTAAAGTTTCAGGGTCGATTGAACATTTCAGCTCAATAATTTCACCCTTGTCATCTTTAATGATTTCGTCGCACTTGATCACATAAGCATGACGTAAACGCACTTCACCGCCCGGAATCAGACGTTTAAAGCCTTTCGGTGGCTCTTCTTCGAAATCTTTACGGTCAATATAGATTTCAGAGGTGAGCGGAATGACACGCTCGCCCATATCTACGTTTGGATGGCGCGAATGAGTCAGATCCATTTCTGCTGGCAGATTGGTTAACGTCACTTTTAATGGATTCAGCACGGCCATACCACGCGCTGCGGTATTTTCTAGCGACTGACGGATGCAGTATTCCAGCATTGCCACATCGACAATCCCGTCAGACTTCGACACACCAACGCGCTTACAGAAATCACGCAAGCCTTCCGGAGTAAAGCCACGACGACGCATACCCACTACAGTTGGCATACGCGGGTCGTCCCAACCCTTAACAAAACCACCTTCCACCAGACGGCGCAGCTTACGCTTTGAGGTAATGGTGTAATCGACGTTTAAACGGCTGGATTCATACTGACGTGGTACTGCCGCTGATTTTACCTTTTCCACCACCCAGTCATAGAACGGACGGTGATCCTGGAATTCAAGCGTACACAGTGAATGAGTAATGCCTTCAATCGCATCGGATAATGGATGCGCATAGTCGTACATCGGGTACATTTTCCATTTGTCACCGGTCTGGTGATGCTCGGAATGTAGCACACGGTACAAAATTGGGTCACGCATATGTACGTTTGGCGATGCCATATCAATTTTGGCACGCAATACCGCCTGACCTTCGCCCAGCGCACCATTACGCATCTGTTCAAAACGCGCCAGGTTGTCTTCTACAGACGCATCACGGTATGGTGAGTTTTTACCCGGCTCGACAAATGAACCACGATTCAGCTTGATTTCTTCAGGAGTTTGCAAATCGACATAGGCATCACCCTGTTCAATTAACTGCACCGCCCAGCTATACAGCTGGTCAAAATAGCTTGATGCATAGCGTGGCTCGCCATTCCAGTTAAAGCCCAACCATTTCACGTCGTTGGCAATACCATCTACATATTCTTGTTCTTCGGCATCCGGGTTGGTATCGTCAAAACGTAAGTTACATAAACCGTTAAATTCTTCGGCAATCCCGAAATTCAGGCAAATTGCTTTCACGTGACCAATATGTAAGTAACCGTTCGGTTCTGGTGGAAAACGTGTGATCACTTTTTCAGTACGGCCTGCTGCCAGATCATCGGTAATGACCTGACGCACAAAATCTAAGCCCGGCTGTTGTTCTTGCTGCGCAGCATCGACAGAGGCATGGTTACTTGGTGTCGGGGTGTTAGGCAGAGATGAAACAGCATCATTCGGCTTCATAGTTAATAAATCACTTCTAGATAAAAATTTAGGATAATTAAAACGCTATTCCCACTTTTTAACAAAGAAAATAACGTTTTTACTTGCCTTGTAGTTTACAGTTTGCTTATGCTTCTCTCAACCAAAAAACCCATGGCTTTTTTGTCCATGATTAGGAGATAACACAATGAGTTTTCCTCAAGTCGAATTAAACACCAACAAAGGTCGTATTGTTCTTGAGCTTAACACTGAAAAAGCACCTAAAACTGCTGAGAACTTCCTTCAATACGTTCGTGACGGTTTCTATGATGGCGTAATTTTCCACCGTGTCATCGATGGTTTCATGATTCAAGGCGGCGGCTTTGATGAAAACTTCAAAGAAAAAGCAACCCGTGATTCAATCGAAAACGAAGCAGACAACGGTCTGAGCAATGACGAAGGGACCATTGCAATGGCGCGTACCCAGGCTCCGCACTCTGCATCTGCTCAATTCTTCATTAACGTGAAAAACAACTCCTTCCTGAACCACACGGGCAAAACTGCACAAGGTTGGGGTTATGCCGTATTTGGTAAAGTAGTTGAAGGTATGGATGTAGTTGCTGAAATCAAAGGCGTACGTACAGGCAACCGTGGTTACCACGCTGATGTTCCACTAGAAAATGTGGTCATCGAATCTGCCAAGATCATTTCTGAATAAGAATCCCTCTCAACCTCCCGTTATTTAAGGGCGTTGGGAGATTCCAAGGAAAAGATTGTGACCTATCTGTTTATTTCAGATTTACATTTGTCACCTGATCACCCTCGACTCGTTCGGGGGTTTTTAGATTTATTACGTGCTTATCAGGATCAAAACACCCAGCTGTATATTTTAGGCGACTGGTTCAATGCCTGGATTGGCGATGACTACACCGCCCCTTGGCTGGATGAAATTGTCAGCGCTTTAAAACAGTTTAATGCCGCAGGCAATCAGCTGTATTTTCAGGTCGGCAACCGCGATTTCGCACTGCATGAGGTTTTTTTACAGCAGTTTAACGGGCAATTATTACCTGAAATTGACACCCTCACTATTGGCCAGACCCGCTATCGTCTGGAACATGGCGATGCCTTGTGCACCGATGATGTATCCTATCAGCGCTTTAAAAAAGTTATCCGTCATCCGCTCGTGCTGCGTCTGTTAAGAAAAACTCCGCTGTCCTTTCGCAGCAAACTGGCCAACGGTTTTCGCAAACAAAGCCGCGCTTCTAAAGAAGTTAAATCGTATGAAGTGATGGATGTGAATCCGGCTGCGGTAACGCAGGCTTTGGCCGAGGTGGATGTACTGATTCATGGTCATACCCATCGACCAGCCATCCATGAGCTGAATGGCAAAAAGCGGATTGTGCTGGGGGACTGGCGTGCGCATGAGGCACTGATTCTGGAAATTGATCCTGAACAGCCTACCACTCACCTGCAACTGAAACGCTGGACCTATTAAGCAGCAGGTGGATGACTATAAATCCCCACCTCCTGCATCATCTGTCAGGTTAATAATGACCGCTTAATACCCCCCTTCAGGTTTTACCCAGCTCGCTCCGGTTTTATATTTGGCCAGCAGCTCACGCAAGGAATTCATTAATACGCTGGTATCGACACCGACAGCGACAAATTCGGTACCCAGTTCAATATATTTTTGCGTCACGTCATGTTGAGTCGATAAAATCCCGGCCGCTTTACCCGATGCGCGAATTCGTTGAATTGCATCAACCACTGCGTTTTGCACGTCAGGATGGTTCGGATTGCCTTCATAACCCATAGTGGCAGATAAATCTACTGCGCCAATAAATACCCCATCAATGCCCTCGACTTTTAAGATGTTATCCAGATTTTCCAGCCCTGTAACTGACTCAATCTGAATCAGCAAACAGATATTTTCATGTGCAGTGGCATAATAATCCGGAATACTGTTCCAGCGTGTGGCACGTGCCAAAGCCGCACCTACACCGCGAATCCCTTCCGGTGGATAACGCACTGCTTTAACCATCAGTTCGGCCTGCTCCACGGTTTCCACCATCGGAATCAATAAGGTTTGTGCGCCAATATCCAGCAACTGTTTAATAAGCTGCACACTGCCAATTGGCGGACGGACCACCGCCTGTGACGGATAGGCCGCAATACTTTGCAGCTGGGCCAGTGTGGTTCTTAAATCACTGGGCGCATGTTCCCCATCAATCAGCAACCAGTCATAACCGGCATTGGCCGCAATTTCAGTGCCATAGGCATCGGCCAGACCGACCCATAAACCAATCTGCTGCTGGGTTTTTAATTTATGTTTAAAGTGATTACGATAGTCCATCGACAGGCTCGCTATAGTCCACACCTACTTCCATTAAATGCCGATTTTTAAAAATTGCCAATATTCAAAACCGCTGTTGTGATTTGATTTAACACTTAATCGGGCAATAACTGAAAATACGATGAGCACATTTTAAGGTTAATTTTGACAATAAAATTGCAGCGAATATGCCATCAAAGCCATCAAAATGGCGTATGATGCTGAAGGTTCAGCCTTTCTCAATTTATCCTTATTGCTGGAGTATCTTTATGGATTTGCTCGACGTCGTACGCAGCCGCTATACCACCAAAGCCTATGATCCTGCAAAAAAAATTCCTCAAGAGCAGTTTGAACGCTTTCTCGAAATTCTCCGTTTTACCCCCTCTTCTATTAATATCCAGCCCTGGCATTTTTTTATTGCCGAGCATGATGCAGCCAAGCAGCGCATTGCCAAAGCCCTGGTCGGGAAATATGCCTACAATGCGCCTAAAGTCTTAGATTCTTCTCACACCATTTTGTTCTGTACCAAAGCCGATATTAGCGATGAACATCTGGACAATTTGTTGCAGCAAGATGATGTCAGCGGCCGTTTTAAAGATGCCAGCGCCAAGCAGGGCCAGAAAGACAGCCGTAGCGGATATGTGGATTATTACCGCAATGAAAAAGGTGATATTCAGCGCTGGGCCGAAAACCAGACCTTTATTGCCTTGGGTCAGATGTTGCTGGCTGCCGGTATTGAAGGTGTAGATGCCACCCCGATTGGCGGCTTTAATGAACAGATTCTGACAGAAGAACTAGAATTACAGGACAAGGGTTTAATTCCATCGGTGCTGCTGACCTTGGGCTATCGCAGTGAGCAGGACTTTAATGCTAAACTACCCAAGTCACGCCTGAATAAAGATGAAATTTTCACCAAATTGTAAGAACTACATTACATAATACAGGGACGAAAGTCCCTGATTTCGGCTTGATTTTTGCTTTCCCTTTCACAACACAATAATAATAGACCGGAGAAGAAAGATGTCTATCCTTGCCCAGCTCCCAATGAAGTTTGAATGTCGTCAATGCAATAAACTGTATTTGCATCAATATCAGCAGGAAAAACGCCATTATCCTCATTGTCCGAGCTGCCAGAAAGCCGGTCTGTTACTGGGCATTGCCGAACTTCAGGACCTGATCAAACATCCGCTGATTTTTGCTGCCAGCTTCATCAAATTCAAGCCGTCATCGCATAAGCTAAACACATCACACTAATGATGCCCAGCCCCAGCCCAATGGCGGTGCTGGGTTTTAATTTTTCTTTAAAGAACAGCAAACCGCTGATTACCCCTAAAATTACCACCAGAATATTCATGCCGGCAAATACAACCGCCGGTGAATCTTTTAAAGCCATATGTGCTTTGACATAAAACGCGATATTGGCAAAATTCAGCATCCCCAAAATTAAGCCTGCCACTATATTTTTGCCACTGCCCCAGCTTTTGTGCTGAATCAGAATATACCCCAACGATAAAATAAAAGCGCAGATGAACATCAGGTTCAATACCAGCGCAAACTGCAGGCCTAAACCGGTGGTGTATTTCAGCAACACATCAATCAGCGCATAACCGACCCAGACCAAAGCCAAATACAGCATACCCGCCTGGGCGGACGATGCACCGCCACGATGCGAATATAAAATACACAGTACCGCTGCAATCCCCAACGCAATCCCGACAATTTTCAGGCTATTAAACTGTTCCTGGAAAATAAAATAGGCCGCAGTTAAAGACAGCACCACCGACAGCCGCTGGGCAATTTCGGTTTTTAAAATTCCGGCAGTTTGTAATGCTTTGGCTAAAAACAGGAATACGCTTGGCAATAATACCCCTAAGGCCAGAATCAGCAGCCACGGCGTTTCGGTGAGGGACAGCTGTTGTACATTAGGCTGAAACCACCAGAAACAGAGTACACTGGCCGAGGCATAATTCCAGCTGATCATCTGCAAAGGTGAATAGCCGCGGTTCTTTGCGACTTTCAAGAGAATCGACACCACCACACTACAAATGGCCGCTGCTAAAATCAGTTCCATGATCTACTCTTATTTATATGCATTATGTGATCTGCTCTGCTGCACTATAGCGGTTCAGATACAGAAAAGCCCACGCAATGTGTAATGCCAGTCAGTTAAGAGATTGACTGGCTTTTTCTTGGGTATTTTTGAGGTTTTCCTTTTACAACCCTTGGGTAACTCCTCATCCGTCTCTCAGGTATAACATACCGATTAGATTTCTCCATTA
>NZ_VPCK01000040.1:0-8527 GCF_013418255.1 Acinetobacter sp. YH12155 | reverse complement strand
TAAAGCACGTAGTCTTCATGGATTTCTGAGTGGAATTTACGCCTCACTATGTGCATATCAATTAACCCATCAAAATAAGCCAACAATTCAAATTAAGGAATCATCGGCTTAAGCAGGATCCGGGTTAATTATGTTGTAAGAGCACACCGCACAGATGCTCAGGCAGCTATGCTGAATTTGGCTCAGTATATGGAGAGCCAATATAATGCCAGTTTTAGTTATCCTGCTAAAGCGAACATCCCTAGCAGTCTGATGTCACCTTCAAATATGAGTGATTATTACACCTTTGATTTTGATGATGCTACGACATCAGGGCAAAATTTCACCATTACAGCAACACCCACCTCTAAACAAAAAGATAGTCAATGTGGAACATTAACTTTAAATGAACAGGGGGTAAAAACTCCGAATACAAGTGGTTGCTGGAAATGAAACCCAATAAAGGCTTTACCTTATTTGAGTTGATTGTCACGGTAGCTGTACTGGCTATTTTGGCTATGATTGCAGCACCTTCTATGGTGAACTTGATCAAATCAAGCAAAATAAAAACAACTTCTAGTGCGATTGTTGATTTTATGCAGCAAGCACGCAGTGAGGCGATCCGTACCGGTCGTCCAGTAACGATTTGTGCCAGTTCGAATGGTTCAACTTGTGTGGATGAGGATAAAGATCAATGGAATGTTGGCTTGGTGATGCAAATTACCAATCCAGATGCTTCTGTTATTTATTCTGTTTTAAAATTTGATGATCCAAATCTGGAGATTACCGGCCCCGAAATTACTATCGATAATCCCAAGAGTGAAGTTGAATTTAATAGTGTTGGGGCAATAAGTGTTGGGGTAATGATAGACAAAAAGCCTCAAGTTAAAGTGACTATGATAGGCCAGGATACATATTCTGTTTGTATTCCTATTTCCGGTCGAGCTGAAAGAATCAAAGGAAGTACGTGCCCATGAAAAATTTCAATGCTCAGCAGGGCTTTACTTTATTGGAAGCACTTATTGCCATGTTTCTAACGGCGGGTGCAATCTTGGGCCTTGGAATTTTACATATTAAGTCTGTGCAGCAAAGTCAATTAGCGATGCAAAGAACAATTGCTAATATTCAGGCAAATGATTTTATTGATAGTATGTGGGCAAATAGGTGTTCTCTTTCATCAAAGATTGAGACTGATTGGACCGAGCGTTGGGATTTTGAACAAGATGGAATGGCAGAAACTGATCAAATCGCCTTGAATCAGCTTTTACAAGATTGGAAAGGAGAGATTACTCCTGATCCAGCAGCCAATCAACGACAATATACAATCGAAATTTCATGGGTTAATGACAAAGCTGCTGCTGGCACTGCAGTCACCCAACAAAGTTTTACTTATGATTTTTCGCTTCCAGCATGTACCACCTAATCATTATTCGGATTTGATCAATGAAAAAAATGTCTTCTCTCAAGCATACTCAGGCCGGTGTGACATTGGTTGAATTAATGATTGGTCTGACAGTTGGGTTAGTTGTGACTGGTGGAGCCATGGCAATTTTGTTTGGCAATCAGAAAATGCTGCTGGAAAAAGGAAGATTGGACCGTACCCAGGAAGAATTTCGTTTTGCCACCACGACCATTACCCGTTTGATCCGTCAAGCAAATTCTTTTTCAGTCCCTGCTTCGAATAATGAGCTGGTGATTAATTTCGATCGTAATCAAAGAGATTGTTTAGGGATGTCAGGGGAGTCAGGCTCTTCAATGAATACGCTGAAATTGGATAATAATCAGTTACTTTGTATTCGGAATAATGATCCAGATAAATCCTATGTGTTGGCTAAAAATATAGGTAACTTACAATTTTCTTACGGTATTCAGAAATCGGGTGTTGTGGCCTATACCCCATATTTTAAGAGTGATGCTAGTGTCGATCCAGTTGTGGAATATGTATGGAATGATATTACGAGTGTTCAAACAAAAATTAGTATTGTGCAGGATGGCTTAACTAAGCAACCTGCACTTGAATTTATTGCAACATCTCATCAGAAAAGTAGTATAGCCAATTTATCTAGTGGTGGTGAGTCTCAATTAACTGAAGAAGAATTAAAGGAATTACTTAAAGAACAAGAAGAAGCTGATAAAAGAGCTGAAGAAGAACTTAAGGCAATAGAAGAGGCAGAGGAAGCAGCAGAAGCAGCAGAGGAAGAAGCGGCAGCGGAAGAAGCGGCAGCAGCGGAAGAAGCTAATCTGACTTGTATTAAAAATGCGCTTGTGGTTAAAAACTTTAAAGCATCATCAGCAAATGGTAAGACTTTTGATACTGATCCATCTTGGACTATGACTTGGATAAACGTCGAGAAAGAACATAATAAAGGAATTAATAAGAAAAGTAAGATAACGATAAGCTTAGCTTCATCTCATGGATGTAGCTTAACTAATTGGAAAATTGGAAGTGGTGAACAGGAAAAGGGGCTTAATATCTTATCTTCAGAGACTCTTGAAGTTGTAGCTGATTCAGGGGAGGGGAAGATTTTGACAATTGATTTGAAGAAAGCAGATATTTCTCAAAGTAAAATTTCTTTTACAACCCAATAATTAAGAGGCGACTATGAAAAAACAGCAAGGTTTTGTATTGGTCTTTACCGTGGTTTTGCTTCTCGTTGCAGCGATCTTGGGTTTGTATGCCATGCGTAGTACCATTATGCAGGATAAAATGACCGCAAATATTTATAATAAAACCATCACGACAAATACTGCTGAACAGGGAGCAACAGCTTTTTTAAGCTGGTTTGAAAAGCGCTTAAAAGATCATGGCTGGCCTACAGATGAATCAGCGAAGAGTGCTTGGAAAAATGAAATACCTTATATTAACACGGGTAAATTGGAAGCTAATTTTGGGGACAATGGATATTATTGGATTGATCCTGATTATGAAAATCCATGTGATGCAAATCCTTGCTGGGATAATGTCAATAAAACGGTTACCGTATACATAACAGGGAATCTCGTTAAAGATAAAGGTGACAGTTCAGCAATTTTGGGAGAAAGCATTTATAAAATCGAGTTGGCGACGTTGGACGGCGGTAAGCCTTTTTCATTGCCAGAGTTACCAGCAGCATTAACATATGCAGGAGTTTTAAACGGATTTACCGCTCCTAGTTCAGGTGCTTCAATTAACGGTGGTGATAAAATAGCAGTTGCTACAGGAAATAATAATGCACAAGATAAAATAACTGCAGATATAAAAAAGAAAAACGAAGATAATTATTCGGGCAAAGACTGTTCAACGCCATGTGTATCCGTTACGGATTTAAAAGATTGGGGCAATGCTGAAAAGGTAAAGAACCTTGCTGATCAATTGGCATCTTTGAAAGATGCAACGGTTTATAGAGAGGATTATGCGGGGAAATTACCATGTTCAGGCATAATCATTGCGTATAAAAACTTAACGATTAGTGGTAACGCTTTCAATAAATGTAATAAAAAATTCCAAGGTATCATTTTAGCCTTAGGTGAGAAATTTGATGTAAACGGTTCTGGTGGAATGAATATTGATGGGGCTATTTTTGCTGGTAATATTCAAAATGTAGGAACTGCTGAAACACCTCAATTTCAATTTGGAACACAATCTTCAATCATTAACGGCGGTGGCAATTTTAAGATTCAGTATAATAGTAAATATTTTGGAAATAATTCAAATACCGAATTCACGGATACCGAACCAACGAGTGCTAAAATTCTTTCATGGAAAGATGTAATATAGTTCGTTAAGTTGGATTTATAGTTGGCCTCAATTTTATTAAAATTATTTTTGAGGCTTTACTTTATGAGCGCTATTTAAGCCAAATTTTTACAATTAATAATTTCAGGCAAAGAATTATCTACCCCCACCATATAGGCATGATCAGCAAGCGCAAGCATTTCCTCATCTTCATCACTATTACCATAAGCATAAATTTCAGCATAATCGTCCAGATTATATTTCTCTAAAATCCTGATTTTCTTTTGCTCATTACTACAGTCTGCGTTTTGATAGAATCCGGTCATTTTCCCAGCTTTGATTTCTACTTCGCTACAGATTAAATCAATATTTAAATAGCGACAGACCGGGTTTAAATATAAATCCAGAGAGGCCGAAACTAGGACTACATCATGGCCAAGTTGTTGATGTTGTTTTAATTGTTTGAGTAAAGAAGGTTCAAGGCTTTTTAATATTTTACCTGCATACTGTTGAGCCAAAGGGTAAATTTTTTTGAGATCACAGCCTTTAAACATGGCCGAATATAGCTTGGGGCGCATTTTATGGGCAGGGTACAGCTTAAGATAATATGCCATGATCCAGGGCAAAACTTTTATACCACGCTTGAGAATATGCCATTTGCCCAGACTGTAGAAAATAAAGCCGGTAAAACTGTCATGCTCATACAGGGTTCCATCAAAATCGAATAAGGCTAGATTTTTATATTTTTGGCTTTTTGCATGCATGTGGTATATCGCCCGTTGACCCGAGTAGCAAACCAGTTGGTATTATAATCACGGCTGAGTTTTGGCCCGGAAATTACCACCTCTGGCATTATCGCATAAAATGGTTCTTTGCCAGTTTGTTCCTGATACAGTTTTAATAAGGCGCGATACGAAGCGGTATCTTCAAAATCCTGCTCTTTTTCTTTTTTCAGATCGGAGCGGATCTGGCGTGGGGTGAGCACAATATTATGTTTGGCAAAAACACTAATCAGCTCGCGTTCAGATTGGCTCTTGGCACTGCGAACACCGCCATCTTTGCTATAGAGCAGTAAATCACCATCTAGAGATAATTCGGCTTCGGTTAAATCATTCAGCATGCTCTGAAAAGCGGCATTGCGGCTGGAATACATGCCCGAGTTATAATCGGCAAAGCGATATAGCGGTTTATCATAGTCGGCCGGATACATCATCAGACGGTGAATACCATAATACAGGCCACCATATTGGCTGTATAAATCGGTACGTAATTCTGCAATATTGCCGCCTTGGCGTTTATGTTCCTTGGCATAACTGATATGCACCTGCATCGAACCTAAGGTGGTAATCGGATTCAGCTTTTCTCCGATATTTTGACCAAACAGCTTGGCGGCGCCGGTCAGGGCCGACACATGATAATGCTTGGCCATATAGTCAAAAATTTCACGATAAAGTTCATCCAGTTCCCGTTCGGTTTTGACCCGGCGCATCTGGCTTAAATAGTTATCTTCCGGGCTTGGATGGTTTTTCAGTACATCCTGAAAATAGCCGGCAATGGTGCCTCCAATGGCTTCACCGAGTTTATCTTTAAACTTCTCGTCTAAGCGTTCCTGGACTTCTTTAACTGCTTTTTCACCTAAACCATAGACCTGTGGATCGGCAACAAAGTTGGATTCCTGATCGACCACGGCGACAATGGTGCACATATTTTCCTTGGTCTGCGGAATGCCCAATTGTTCACTAATATCGTAAATATCTTTGGCCCATGAATCACGATCTTTCACGCGGGAAGGAATTAGTCGTTTGATCTGATCTGCATCTAGACTTGGCTCATCGCCTTTATTCCACCAGGCGCTGTCGCCACAGGCAGCTAAACTTAAAGATAACGCAATCAGGCTTAAAGGTTTGATTACAGATGACAGGAAGGTGTGTTTCATAAACAGGAAAACTCGGTCCAGACGGGTCAGCCTACAGGGCAGATGAAGTATACAGAAATTCGGCTATACAGGTGTGAATATATATGTATACGGCCTACGTTGCACTGTCAATTTTTATCTGCAAACAGTCAGAGAATTGAGTAGCTCAAAAAAGTGAATAAGTGTGGAATTAGATACTGAATTCTATTTCAAAATAAAGCGCTGATTTTAACTTGATGATCTTCTGTTATTTTAAGAAAATATTTAAATAAATAAGGGAGATGCTGTATAAAATCATCTGAATTATTTTTTAAAATATTATCTGTTATTTTTTAATGATTGCAAAATTTTCTAATCAAAATAAAGGGAATTATTTTAGCGTAGAACCGTGGTTATTTTAGTGTGTATTTTAAATAAACCTTGTGTTTAGCAAATATAGAGCGTATAAAGCTAACTCTCCTTTGCGGGGTGGAGCAGTCTGGTAGCTCGTCGGGCTCATAACCCGAAGGTCGTTGGTTCAAATCCGGCCCCCGCATCCAACTTTTAATGCTTATAGTGATTGAATATTTGTCCATAATTGTGAGAATTGGGACAGTGAAAAGTTTAAAATAATCAAATTTGATTGTGTTTTTATCCGATTTTTGAAAGATGAAATTTTAATAAAATGGAACAGCTTTCTTAAATGATCACCTAAGCTCATATAATGAGTCAGTTATGTTGAATAATGTAGAAAATTGGCAGTTGGCCACTGCAGTCAATGGTCAGGAAATTTTTGTAAAAGTAATGCCGCTGAAAAAGAAGCAGCGCTCGAGCCAGGGTTTTATCTGGGTGGAAGTCGGTAAAATGATTGAGCTTCAGTCCGGACAGCAGGTAGAATTTAACCTGGATGGTAAAAGTTTTTATATTGCTTTAAATCAGTTATATAAATTGAATTAATTTATTTTTATTGCATTCAGAACAGAAGTCTGTATAGTGGTCGTTAACTAGAAGAATTACTATTGTTTCAGCAAATCTTTTCCCTCCGTCGTTTTTTAATATCCTTCGTAGTATCAGATTTTTAGTTTCAAAGTCATTTTCCAGTTAATTATTGGTTTATCTATGACCAATTTAAAAGTTTTTTAATACAGGATTATCTTATGTCAAATACAGTTACTGGTACTGTGAAATGGTTTAATGAAACTAAAGGTTTTGGTTTTATTCAGGCAGATTCAGGTCAGGACGTTTTTGCTCATTACAGCGAAATTACCAACCAGGGCTTCAAAACTTTACATGAAGGCCAGCGCGTTGAATTTACCATCGTAGCGGGTAAAAAAGGCGACCAGGCCAGCGGTATTACTGCAATCTAATTGCCGGTTTCGCTGCAAAAAGCTCATCTTCTGATGGGCTTTTGTTTTTTTAGCATCTGCTAAAAACAGATGTGCTGTGGTCGGTACAGATGCATAGAAATTTTGGTCAGAAGGCTTTAAACTAGCCCGGTTTTTAGCGCCGTATCCAGTTTTCTCCCATCTGAAAGATTCGCTGCGCATTTTCTGTTTCCCGAGGTTCCTACATTGAGTTCACATCCTGTCATTCAAGAACTGTTTGATCGTCCTATTGAGCGAAAGCTGTGGGTGGCACCAATGGCAGGCGTCACGGATCGGCCGTTTAGAACGCTGTGCAAATATTTTGGCGCAGGCCATGCAGTCAGTGAAATGATGACCTCGGACAAGACTTTGCGCATGAGCAAAAAAAGTCTGTATCGGGCCAATTTTGATGGCGAAATCGCCCCGATTTCTGCACAAATTGCCGGCTCCGATCCGGCTGACCTAGCCGAAGCCGCGCGTTATCAGGTGGCCAATGGCGCACAGATTGTTGATATCAATATGGGCTGTCCTGCCAAAAAAGTATGTAACAAGCTGGCTGGTTCGGCGTTGTTGCAAGATGAAGATCTGGTCGCCCGGATTTTAGATGCAGTCGTAGAAGCAGTCGATGTGCCGGTGACCTTAAAAACCCGACTCGGTTTTTTAAACGGTCAGGAAAATATTCTGCGTGTGGCCAAGCGTGCGGAGCAGGCCGGTATTGCAGCGCTGGCCCTGCATGGTCGTACCCGCGAAGATATGTACCTGAACACGGCGCGTTATGAGTTAATCAAGCAGGTTAAGGCCGAGCTGAATATTCCCCTCATTGCCAATGGCGACATCGACAGTCCGGAAAAAGCTAAAATGGTGCTGGATTATACCGGTGCAGATGCGATTATGATTGGCCGTGCGGCACAAGGCCGTCCCTGGATTTTCCGTGAAATTGCCCATTATCTGACGACCGGTGAACATTTGGCTGCACCGAGTATTGAAGAAGTCAAACAGGTATTGCTTGGGCATTTATCTGAACTTTATAGCTTTTATGGAGAATATTCAGGCTGCCGTATTTCACGTAAACATATTGCCTGGTACACCAAAGGACTGCGTTCTAGCAATGAATTCCGCCAGAATATGTACCGTGTGGAAAGCACGGCCGAGCAGTATCAGGTGGTGGAAAACTATTTTAATCAACTGTTAGAACATGGCAACATCATGAGTGATGTGCAGGTTGAGCAGGTGAATCTGTTAGAAACCAAATAATTAAATATCTATCATAATTGTGGCGCTTCAGAGCGCCATTTTTTATCCCCGACTTTATCAAATGGAGCGTAAACCTCTGTCTTTCAGGTCAGAGATATAAGCGACACGACATGAAATGTCGTTTAATTGCTAAAAAACAATATTTCAAGCCTAATATGAGCTAATATAAGCCCATGAAAACACTTAAATTACGTATAAAAGACAGTCACACAAAGGTGCTAGACCAATTGGCATCTGAAGTTAATTTTGTCTGGAACTATGTCAATGATTTGTGTTTCAAACACCTACAGCGCAAACAACAATTCTTTTCAGCATACGATA
>NZ_VPCK01000039.1:0-9316 GCF_013418255.1 Acinetobacter sp. YH12155 | reverse complement strand
TAGAATCAAACTCTGAGAAAGGTTGGTTATATGGAGCTGGTGTTAGATTTAGATTTTAATTAATTTAATGATTACTAAATAGCTTTATTTAAATAAAACTCTAGCTTAGTGTGGCCGGAAGCAAAATGTTAACTTATTTTGCTTCCTTCCATTTAACATAATGGCGGTTATACGCAATACACTTGTATATTAATATAAATATCAATTACTTAAAAAATCAATCCTGATCATAAAAACCGCAAAAAGCCGACTTTGAAACAAGTCGGCTTTTTTATGTTCGATTCTGTAATATTTTGCCAATAAAAAATGGAACAACTTTGCAAAATTTACAATTTTGTATTAACATTTTTGTATTAACAAAAAGCGATGCAACTATGGAAATTGAGTTTTCATGGGATGAGCATAAAGCAGAAACAAACCTCAAAAAACATGGTGTAGCTTTTGAAGATGCAACCTTAGTTTTTTATGATGCTCATGCCGTCTTCAAACAGGATCGCTTTGAAAATGGTGAATATCGTTGGCAAGCGATAGGTCTCGTACACGGGCAGACAGTTTTATTGGTGGCTCATACTGTACAAGATCATAATGGGATTGATCATATCCGTATTATTTCAGCACGACAGGCAGAGAAAAAAGAGAGGAAACAGTATGAGCAAAACCGTTACGTACAAAGTAGATTTGAATAAACCTCCTGTTTTGTCTGAAGAACAAAAGGCAAGACTTGAAGCTCTGGCTAAACGCGCAGACAGTGAAATAGACTTTTCCGACATTCCTGAACTTGATGAAAGCTTTTGGAAAAATGCTGTCCAAAATCCGTTTTATAAGCCAACTAAACAAGTGACTACAGTACGCATTGATGCAGATGTCATGCAATGGCTAAAAGCACAAGGCAAAGGCTATCAGACACGTATGAATAAGATTTTACGTGATGCAATGCTGAATGATTTAAAAAATCACCCATAAAAACGGAGCTTAAGCTCCGTTTTTTACAAACTATTTTTAAGCTTATAGAATCTAAATTCGGGGTAAATTAAACCTATAATAAAAAGAATGGTAAATGCTATCCATAGAAACAAAGCCATAGCTCTAAGCTGTTCTTCATTCCATGAGCTTGATTCCATATCTAAGAAAAAGATACTCTTCCAGCCTTTAATATAATCAGCTCCACCCCATGAAATAATCCATTTGAACATTAAGCTAACTGCCAAATAAATAAGTACCCACACCCATGTAGACATAAATTACCTTATTATTTTTAATCACTTATTGGATAATTATAACTGATCTTAATAGTCTTATTTAACATAAAATCTCTTATGCGAAATTTCAGCTCGATGCTTTGAAATATGGCTTTAGCCATGTTTCAAAGTCGGGCAACTTTGCGCTTGCTGTAATCTGATCAGTAATAAGAAAAACCAAGCAAAGTACCGATCAACTAGTATTTTTTAGGGTCGATCTGACACCAGTCATACGTTTTTTCTTTGACACTACTCGGTTCAAACGAATAGCAATTTTTCCTCATGATTCTCACCAATGTTTCACCATCACTTTCTCTAATTTGTAGCGGATATTTTTTTAGTAAAGCCATATCAGCTCTACGGTTATCAATTTCGTCTTTGCTTGGCACGTATAAGAAGATTGCCAAAATGAATACCATCATCACAGCCACAAACGTGCTGGCAAAAATAAGGATAAGTTTTAAGTTGAGCCTGTTTGTAGCTTCGTTTAATGCCTGAATACTGTTGTTTAATGCACCTGTATGCTTCTTATTTGCGTTTTCTAGCGATTTTTCAGCCTTGTCTAGCACTCCACTAGCGACTTGGTTGTAAAACTGCTCTAATCGCTTCTTATCGTCTGCTATGGCTTCTCGATATTCCTTCATGGATGCCAATAAAATATATAACTGGTCATCTAAATCATTTTGATTACTCATAATGACATTCCGCCTCTACTTAGTTTTTGAGATGCCTTGCGGAGTGCTTGCTCGGCTCGTTGTTTATCTAATTCTTGCTGTCGTTTCATTTCCGCTTGGCGTTCCAGTTCTAGACGTTTGGTTTCTTGGTTCTTCTGCCATTGATCAAAACCTTGATCGACACGGTTTAAACCACGCTGTAAAACGCTCTCTTTCTGCTGTTTCTGTTGGTCAAGCTGTTGGGCGTTCTGCTGTTTCACATTGTCATTAAAACGGCTGATTTCAGTGTCTATGCCTTTTCTGCGTAATTGGGTGACTTTAGTGCCTTCATGGATGGTGGCTTGTAGTCCGTTATTCTGATCGGCATAGCTGCGGTGATCTATTTTTTCCTGTATGCCTGCTCGTTCCAAAGCACGATTGGCAAGGTTTGCCCACGTTTCCCGAATCTGTTTAATTTCGTCTTGGGTTGTACCCATACCAAGGCTTTTTCGTTTGGCGTTGCTGAGTTCAATTTCTGCCTTTGTGGTCAGAGTCAGATTGTTTTCAGGGTCTAATTCCGCCTTTCGGGTGGTAAGCATGATATGGGCGTGATGGTTCTTATCATTTCCGCCTTTGCTGGGTTCGTGGATGGCTAAGTCTGCAATCACGCCATAGCGATCAACTAAGGCCGTGGCAAAGGCTTTTGCCAAGTCCTTACGTTGATCTGCGTCTAATTCATCGGGTAGGGCGATTACCCACTCTCTGGCGGTTCGGGCATCTTTGCGGTTTTCGGACTGTTCCGCCAAGTTCCAAAGTTGGCTGCGGTCAATTTCAATATTGAGATTAGACACAATTTCGGTATGGGCGACTCCATCCTTTCTCGTAAAGTCATGCGTCAGCCCTGTACGTTTATCTTCTAGTTTTTCCCCTGCACGATAAGCCATAGATGCAACGGCAGTTCTTCCCGAACTGCGGTTAACGGTTTTGGTTGTACAGTGGTAAATCGCCATTAAATTTTCCTTGTGGCATCCACGTATTGATTACATTTCGGGCATTCTTTTCTAATAGTTTGAATGGATACTCCATTCATTTGCTCTATAAGAATTTTAGGTAATTTGTATAAAAATTCATTCCCACAGTTTGAGCATATAAAAATATGCTGTTCATCAATATTGTATTTCTTCATTTGCTTTACCGCTCTTGCTTTTGCTTTTGGGGTTAAGGGGTTTCCCCCTTACGCATCTTTTGACTTGAATGAAATTCAAGTCGTAAGTGCGCATTTCATGAAAAACACGATAGCATATTACCCGCTTGAATTTCAATTCATAGGGTCTTATGCTTGAGTGGTTTTCTATATTCCGAAATTAACCGTTATGACTAAATCTGCTGAAAATATCGAAAAGAAAATTGAAGCCCAGTTAGAGAAGCTGAAACAGTTAAAAGCACAGAAACAGGCTATTGAAGCAAGAGAACGTACCAAAAAGAAAGAACAGGAGCGCAAGGATGATACTCGGCGTAAAATTTTGCTCGGTTCTTACTTGATTAAGAAAATGCAGGCAAATGAAGCCAATAAAGAAAAAATACTCGCTGAACTCAACGAATATTTAACAGAAAATAGAGATCGACAGCTTTTTGATTTGCCCGACATTGAAGCCTAATTTTTCTTCGCTGTTTGGTTGTTTTGTTCGGCTTGATACTCTGGAATGAGCGTATTTAAAACCTTTTGAATATTGTCCTTGTCTTCTATCTGCAAATTATCTCGATAGTAAATTAAGTCCTGTATTTTGCTTTCCATCTGCATTTTTTCGGTGGGTTCGGCATCTTTGGATAGTCGGGATAATAGGAAGATATAACCGCATATATTTTCCCTCGCAATTTCATAATTTACGATGTCGAGGTATTCAACGGTCACATGCTTTAGATCGGTTGATAGGTTATTTAATTTAATCATGGCTGAAATCCTGATTTTTCTAAAATTGGATAAAGCTCTCTGAATTTTTCAGGCTCTAAAAGCATATCAGCGATACGAATAGCAAATTGTTGGTAGCTTTCTGTACCTTGTGAATATTTCCCCATTTCAGGCATTTCTGACATTTTATTCGCAAATAAATGGCGTTGTGCATCGGTCATTTTTATAAAAAAATCAGGCGTGTTTGGATCTCTTTTTGCTTCAACTTTTGGCTGTTGTTTTTGCTTAAATTTGAAAGAAAAACCTGAAATGATCCGTCCTTTTTTATGCTGTTCATACGTTACAGTAATATCAGTATGCTCATTAATTTGTTTAATTGATGGTTCAAGCACACGCTTTTTAAAGTCACTCATGGCGGTGTATTCACTATCAACAAGACCTAATCTGTTTCTAAACTCACTAAGTTCTAGTTGTGGAACTTTTCCAACTTCACGCCAAGCAATCAACAATTCATAAAGCCTAGTGGCGTATTTACTGGTTAGGTGAGCAACTTGTTTAGCTTCATATTTTGTAAAGTGTTCTTCCAATCGTGTGATTAAAGGCACTACATCAGGAGCAAAAGTAATTTCTAACAATGCTAGGTCATCTACATAAAATATACGGCTTACCCAGCGAGATCGAACAATGCCGACTTTGCCTGTTTTTTTATATTCGGCTGTATAACTAAATTGACGATTAAACAGATTATTTACAGCTTCTCTCAAAGCTTTATATGACGCATCGGCAGATACATTGAATAGCTTGGCGTAGTCACTAGCATGTATTTCCAGTTTACTATCCGCAGTGATTCCTTGTCCCGATTCTCTAGCATTAATGATAGCTAGCATGATCAAACGTTGTTCCGTTAGCTCTAGGTTGTAACTGGCATTTATTAGAGCATTATCTTTCACGACTAAACTATTTTTCATAAGAAGAACTTATTATTATCTAATTAAAGGACAATGTAATCTAATATCTTTTTAAGGTCAATATTTATAATGTCCTTTAATTAAGAGCAAATGTCCGTTTATACAAGAGCAAATGTCCGTTTATACAAGAGCAAATGTCCGTTTATACAAGAGCAAATGTCCGTTTATATAGTCTGTAACACTTACTACACAAGGGTTTCAACCTGTCTAAAAGCATTAAAAGCTTTAAAAATAATTAAAAGCCTTTCGAGAGGGGAGTGCTTAAAACTGCCCTATGTACTCGCTAAAGCTCGTACTCTATTGAAGCTCGTTCCTCGCTTCGTGGGGCAGTTTTTAGTTAATCCTTTTTGTGAAATCTAAAAGCAAAAGCATTTGTAATGTATTCGCTTCGCTCATACTTTTTGAAAAGCAAAAGCTCCAAAGTTCGCACCCATTCGGGATGCTCTGTACCTACCGTTTAAAATCGAAAGGGAGCTTGTAATCAGAGAAAAGGCGAGGGCGAAATTTTGATGATGCTCAATCGCTCGTAGACACTCGCTCGGTTCTTATTATCTAGGTTTTAATTATTTACTGGAGCTAACCAAAGTTGTGAAACATTGCTTAAATAATAGGCGTGGAACGTGAAAAATCCATAAAAAAGCCCAATCGGGTGTGATTGGGCTATAAACTAGAAACTACAGCATTGATTTCTATAGATAATTATAACGCATTTCGTATAAGGTGTATTATGTTAATTTTAGAGAAACTACTAAATTATATTGAGTTGTAAATATTTGAAATTCCGTTAAGATATTTTGGATTAAATTCTATTCCTAGATAGCATTCGTGTTGACTCATCTCTCCAAAAAACTTTGGTTTTGTTTTCTTATGGTTTTTGCCATAGGATGGAGTAGTGTGTCTGTTGCATCAGTAAAGATAATGCATATCAATATGCAAACTGAAATGAGCCAAGATCATTGTTTAGATCAAGCACAGCAAGTCACTCAACATGGTATTAATCACGAAGTACAGACGAATACCGATTGCCATAATCATTTAGCTCTTAATCAGAATATAGATCACAAAAAGTGTCAGGAATGTTCTAGCTTATCCTGCCAGACACAGATCTCATGTCTTCATTCTTTGCAAAGCTCGCTAGATCCCCTAGATACCTTCTATTCTATAGATCAGCCTAATTTTTATTACCCCAACCAATATCTAAATGGGTATTGGCAAGAAATTTCACGTCCTCCTAAAACTTAACCAATTTTTTTAAAATTTATTTATTTTTCAAAAATTAAGGTTAAGTTATGTCTCATAAAATTAGTTCGTACCTATTAGCAGGTATTTGTTTTGCATCGTCGCCTTTGGTTTTTGCCGAAGTGCGTGAATATCAGCTTGTTATTGATGAAGCAGTGGTCAGCCCAACTGGAAAGCCTGTAAAGCGCATTACCGTAAATGGTCAATTTCCTGCGCCTTTGCTTGAGTTTGAAGAGGGTGATGAAGCCATCATTCGCGTGAAAAATAATTTAAAAAACCAAGATTCTTCTATTCATTGGCACGGACTGTTGTTGCCGGGCATTATGGATGGTGTACCGGGATTTAATGGTTTTAACGGTATTAAGCCTCAAAGCGAGTATGTTTATAAATTCAAGATTCGCCAAAGCGGGACTTATTGGTATCACGCTCATTCTAAAGGACAGGAACAGGACGGCTTATATGGTTCTTTTGTGATTTATCCAAAAGGTAAAACACCATTGGCAGCACATGAAAAAGCTGAACGTGACTATGTGGTGATGTTGTCAGATTTTCATGAAAAAACCAGTGATCAAATTCAGAAAGATCTTAAAATTTCAGCTGAATATTATCAAGATCAGCGTGAAACCTTGGGTGATGTTTGGAAGCAGGTTAAACGTGATGGCATAAAAGCGACATGGTCTGACCGCAAAATGTGGAATCAGATGCGTATGCTAAAAACCGACATGTCGGATGTTACAGGTTATACCTTCCTCATTAATGGCAAAACACCTGAACAAAATTGGACAGGAATGTTTAAACCGAATGAAAAAATTCGCCTACGTTTTGTGAATGCATCTGCGATGTCTTTCTACGATGTCCGTATTCCTAACTTGAAAATGACTGTGGTCAGTGCTGATGGTCAGCCTGTAAAACCTGTTGCTGTGGATGAGTTTCGTATTGGCACAGCTGAAACTTATGATGTGATTGTGGAGCCCAAAGGCGGACATTATCAAATTGAAGCTGAGTCAATTGACCGTGCAGGCTATGCGATTGGTACACTGCACAATGAATTAAATCCTATGACACATGGCATTCATATGCCTGCACCACGTCCACGCTCACTTTTGACCATGGAAGATATGGGACATGGTGGCGGTGATCATGCAGGAATGGATCATTCGAAAATGAACCACGGCAATATGCAAGGCATGGATCACTCGAAAATGGATCATTCAAAAATGAACCATGGCGATATGCAAGGCATGGATCACTCGAAAATGGATCATTCAAAAATGAACCATGGCGATATGCAAGGCATGGATCACTCGAAAATGGATCACTCGAAAATGGATCATTCAAAAATGAACCATGGCGATATGCAAGGCATGGATCACTCGAAAATGGATCATTCACAGCATGGCACAGCAAAACCACAAGAAAATGATCAAGTGGTTTATGGTTGGGCAAATGCATCTACACCTGCGGGCAATAAAGCCTTGCAATATAGTGATTTAAAATCTTTAGAACCGCAAAAAGATACTCGTGAAGCTAGCAGTGAATTAGTAGTGCGTTTGGGCGGTACTATGGAGCGTTATATTTGGACGATTAACGGTAAAAAATTCAGCGATGCTGAGCCATTAAAAGTGAAGTATGGCGAGCGTATCCGTATCAAATTTATTAATGACAGTATGATGGCGCACCCCATGCATTTACATGGCATGTTTATGCAGTTGGAGAATGGTCAAGAGTCGGTAGATATGCCGAATAAACACACATTGATTGTACCACCGGGTAAAACAGTGACTGCTTTATTAACTGCGGATGAGTTGGGCGAATGGGCAATCCATTGTCATTTGTTGTATCACATGAGTGCAGGAATGATGAACAAGTTGATCGTGGCAAATGTTAGCGATGAACAAGTGTCTACAACGCCAATTCAAGGTACAAATTCGACTCAAACTCACCAAGTAACTGAGCAAAAAGGAGCTGGACATGCACATCACTAATTTTGTATTTAAAGCGTTTTTTTCTGTTGCGGTATTGAGTTTAACAAGCTTAAGTTTGGCGCACGAAGGGCATCATTCAACTGCTCAGACTGATGGGAAAAATGTACCATCAATGAATCATCAAGCGATGTCTGAGATGGATCATTCACAGCATTCTCCACAAGAGCATGCACAACACATGCAGATGATGGGGAAAATGAATCATGCTGCACATTCAGCACCGATGAACCATCAACATGCAGGTCATCAGCCAATGCATCACAAATCAACAGAGAAACAGCAAGATCAAAAAGTACAGAAAGGAGATCAACATGCGCACCATTAATCTTTTTTCTAAAACTGTTTTAGCAAGCTCTTTGTTGATGGTCAGTGCAGTGAGTTTGGCACATAATGGTGAAGATCATAGTGCGCCTGAAAAAATGACAGTTGCTACATCTTCTAGTCAAAATCAGCCGATGCAAATGGATCGCTCTCAAATGAACCATAGCCAAATGAATCAGGCACAACATCAGGCAACATCTACGGTTAATCATTTACATCATGTACCAGATGCGAATGCTCAGCAGAGTTCGCATTATGATCATCGCTCAGAACACGGTGCGCAAATTTATGCGATTACGACAGTGGACAATAAGTGGCTTGTCAATGAAGATGGCACAGGTGATTTAAAGTCAGAGTTTGAAACCCGTATTGGCACAGATGAAAATAAGGTTTTTATTAAAATTCATGCCGATAAAGAAGAATCGCATGATGCACATTATGATGCCAAACTTTTATATAGCCGTATGATTTCAGACTTTTGGGATGCACAGATTGGTGCACGTTATCGTAGTGAAAAAGTTGAACTCAATGATCATCGCAAAGACACCGAAGAAAATGTTGATGCGGTGATTGGCTTACATGGTATGGCGCCATATTTCTTTGAAACTGATGCTTATCTCTATGCGGGAGAAGACAATTATGCGGGCTTTAGCCTAGAAACGGAACGTGATTTTCTGATTACGCAAAAGTTGATTATTCAACCTTATTTAGAGTTGGATGCTATCTTTAGTGATGACTCTAAATATGCGAAAAAAACTGGTTTAAGCAGTGCAACCGCAGGGTTTGAAACTCGCTATGAAATCAGTAAAAAGATCATGCCGTATATCGACATTGCCTATGAGTATTCAAAAGGTAATGATGAAACGTCGTGGCAAATAGAATCAAACTCTGAGAAAGGTTGGTTATATGGAGCTGGTGTTAGATTTAGATTTTAATTAATTTAATGATTACTAAATAGCTTTATTTAAATAAAACTCTAGCTTAGTGTGGCCGGAAGCAAAAT
>NZ_VPCK01000038.1:0-9570 GCF_013418255.1 Acinetobacter sp. YH12155 | reverse complement strand
GTTCAAATGGCGATTCAGCGTTTAATTGGTTTTGGGAAAAAAGAAGAGTTTAAGGAAATTTTGGCAATTTTAAGAAAGCAGAATCCTGATAGGATAAGGGTTCTGTGAAATTTGTCGTGTACAGAGACCTGAATTATTTATTGATTTTCTGCCTCATCGGCAACTCCTCACCAAACCGATTAAAGGCACCATGCCACGTTATACAGACCCAATATTAGATGAACAATCTAAACAGACCTTAAAAAATTCTGAAAAAGATCAAGCTGAAAATGTGATGATCGTCGATTTACTGCGTAATGATCTGAGTGTCTATGCTGAAACCGGTTCAGTAAAAACGCCGAAGTTATTCAATATTGAATCATTTAAACAAGTACATCATATGGTGAGTGAAATCACCGCGACGTTAAAAGCAGAGATCAATCCACTAGATGTATTGCTGTCTGCACTTCCGGGCGGCTCGATTACTGGCGCCCCTAAAATTCGCGCCATGCAGATTATTGAAGAGCTGGAAGGCACACCACGCGGGGCCTATTGCGGATCAATGGGTTATTTTAATTTTGATGGTACCGGTTCCTGGAATATTCTGATTCGCTCAATTCAAAAATATCAACACGAAGTTTCGTTATGGGCCGGTGGTGGTATTACCATTGCCTCTGATTGTGATGCAGAATATCAGGAATGTTTTGATAAGGTTTCGGCGATGCTGGATTTACTCAATACCTGGTACACACCTGAATAAATAAAAAGCGACTCAATTGAGTCTCTTTTTTATGAATCCCTCCCCTTGAGAACCATTGTTTCTCACCTTTTCTAGAGGGAAGAGTTCCCTCCTTTATCAAAGGAGGGTTAGGGTGGATTCACTTAAGCCAAAATCTCGTTTTTCAAAGTATCCACTAAACGCTGGTTTTGTTCATCGGTACCGACGGTGATCCGAAGGAATTGGTTAATCCGTGGCTTGTTAAAATAACGCACAATGATGCCACGTTCACGCAATTCAGCTGCCAATTCACCCGCGTCTTTACTTGGCAGTGAAGCAAAAATAAAGTTGGCACTCGATGGCAATACCTTAAAACCCAGCTCAGCCAGCTGAGCTACCAGTGTTTCGCGACTCGCAATCACTTTCTGGTTCTGCGCTTCAAAGTATTCCTGATCTTCAAACGATGCGACAGCTGCTGCAATCGCGAAACGATCCATTGGATAAGAGTTAAAGCTGTTTTTCACCGCTTCCAGCGCAGCAATTAAATGTGGCTGGGCAATCGCAAAACCGACCCGTAAACCAGCCAAAGAACGCGATTTAGATGTGGTTTGACATACCACTAAATTCTCGTATTTTTCTACCAGGCTGACCGCAGATTCGGCACCAAAGTCCACATAGGCCTCATCAATCACCACAACTGAGTTTGGATTGGCTTGAAGCACTTCCTCAATGGCAGCCAGGCCCATATCAATACTGGTTGGTGCATTCGGATTGGTAATAATAATGCCGCCATTTGGCTGCTTATAATCATCCACCACAATTTCAAAATTGTCATTTAGAGGGATGACCTGGGTATTGACCCCAAAAAACTGGCTATAGACCGGGTAGAAACTATAGGTAATATCCGGATACAACAGCGGCAGATCCTGAACAAAGAAGGCTTTAAAAATATGCGCCAGCACTTCATCAGAACCATTGCCGACAAAGACCTGCTCGACCGGCACCTGCTGCTGTTTGGCAATGGCCTGTTTTAACTCGGAGGCATCCGGATCTGGATACAAACGTAACGCATCCGCCGAGTTTTCCAGCACTTTCTGCACCGCTTCCACCACTTTTGGCGATGGCGGATACGGGTTTTCATTGGTATTCAGTTTAAGTAAATTCTGGATTTTCGGTTGTTCGCCCGGTACGTACGGTTCTAATTCACGTACTGCCGGACTCCAGAAACGCATTTGTTCGGTGGTGATATTCATTTTTAAATTCTCAAAGTTCCCTCTCCTGAGCAAGTTTTAAAGCACAGCTTTAAAATGAAGCGCAAGTGAGGGCTAGGGAGAGGTTTTCTATTTCTTTAATTACTGATAACGATAACGTGCTGATCTCGCATGTGCATCCAGGTTCTCTTGCTGCGCCAATACATCCGCAGTTTTGGCCAGAGTTTTCACCCCTTCTTGCGAACACATGATCAGGCTAGAACGTTTCTGGAAATCATACACACCCAGCGGTGAGGAGAAACGGGCAGTACCTGAGGTTGGCAGCACGTGGTTTGGACCAGCGCAGTAATCCCCAATCGCTTCAGGGGTATAACGCCCCATAAAGATTGCCCCGGCATGACGAATATCTTCTGCCATCACTTGCGGATCATCCATGCATAATTCCAGGTGTTCAGGTGCCACCTGATTAATCAACTCAATCGCTTCCTGACGATCCTTCACCAATACCAATGCACCACGGTTTTCAATCGAGGTACGGGCGATCTCAGCTTTTGGCAATGCTTCTAGGTGCTTTTCAATCCAGCCACCAACAGCATTCAATAATTCCTCATCCGGTGTAATGAATACTGCTTGTGCGACGGTATCGTGCTCGGCTTGTGACAATAAGTCCATCGCCAACCACTCTGCATTATTCTCGCCTTCGGCATAAACTAAAATTTCCGAAGGTCCGGCGATCATATCAATACCGACTTGACCAAATACCGCACGTTTTGCTGCTGCGACAAAACGGTTACCTGGACCGGTAATTTTGTCGACCGATGGAATGGTTTCTGTACCATAGGCCAGCGCCGCGACCGCTTGTGCACCACCAATGGTAAACAGACGTGTCACGCCCGCTAAATAGGCCGCCGCCAGCACCAGTGGATTCAACTCACCATTCGGCGCCGGAACCACCATGATAATTTCAGGCACACCCGCGACATGCGCGGGCACTGCATTCATGAGTACTGAAGATGGATAAGATGCCAGACCACCCGGCACGTAAATGCCCACGCGGTCCAGTGGCGTGACTTTCTGACCCAAGGTATTTCCCAAGGCATCGACATAGGTCCAGCCATCCTGCTTTTGCGCCTGGTGGAATTCACGGATACGTGCTGCAGCCAGCTCCAGTGCCTCACGCACCTCACGATTCAATCCATCAAAAGCGGCTTTAAGCTGTTCCTGGGTCAGTTCTAGATCTGAAAATTGATGCGCGGGATGTCGATCGAACTGCTGAGTTAATTTAAGAACATGAGCATCACCATGCTGACGGACATCAGCAATGATTTGGTCTACGGTTTTTAACAGTTCTGGATCACTCACTGTTTCAAAAGCCAACAAGTCAGCAAACACCTGCTTGAAGTTCTGATCTTGAGTCGATAAACGTCGCATCAATTTACCCACAAGGTTGATATGGAAAAGATTAGTTTACCTGTTTTCAAGGCTTTTGTGGGTATCAATCGCGCATTGGGCCACGGACTTTTATGGAAAATTACTTTTGCTCAAATTGAAGAAAAGTATTAACAGGACTGTTCTCATAGACCGCCATAAAAAACCGCTCTCAAGAGCGGTCTTTTATTTGAACAACTTACGCCTGTTTGGCCTGTTCACGATCAGCCACAGCCTGTTCTAGCTGGGCAATAATCGGATTTAACAACGCCTGTTTACGCTTAAAGCTGGCTTTGTTGACGATTAAACGGGAAGATACTTTACAGATTTCTTCCAGTGGTTCTAAACCATTGGCACGTAACGTATTTCCGGTATCGACCACATCGACAATGTAATCACCCAGGCCGACCAGCGGTGCCAGTTCCATCGAACCGTAAAGCTTGATCACATCAACCTGTTCACCCAGGCTGGCATAGTATTGACGGGTCAGGTTCACATATTTGGTCGCAATTTTTAAGCGGCCTTTTGGACGAACCATACCGACTTTACCCGCTGTCATCAGTTTACAGTTGGCAATTTTTAAATCTAATGGTTCATAGACATTTTGTGCGCCATGTTCCATCAAGACATCTTTACCTGCCACACCTAAATCTGCTGCGCCATTTTCCACATAGGTCGGCACATCAGAAGCACGTAAAATCAGAATACGCACCTGTTTATGGGTGGTTGGAAAAATTAACTTACGGGATTTTTCAGGATCTTCCAGCAAGTTAATGCCCGCTGTTTCCAGCAGCGGCAGTGTCTCTTTTAAAATACGTCCCTTACTTAATGCTAAAGTTAAACCATGATCAAAATTGCCCATTACGTCAAAGTTTGGATCATCGTTTCTCATATCGCTCATTAACTTACTCGCTTAATTTGGGCACCTAAACCTTGTAACTTCGCTTCGACATTTTCATAACCGCGATCAATATGATAAATACGGTCAATCAGTGTTTCCCCTTCAGCCGCCAGAGCTGCTAACACTAAAGAGAACGAAGCACGTAAATCTGTAGCCATGACAGGTGCTGCAGATAATTTTTCTACACCGGTTACCACAGCATCATTGCCTTCAACCTGAATATTGGCGCCCATACGTGCCAATTCAGGAACATGCATAAAACGGTTTTCAAAAATCGTTTCAGAGATAGTAGCAAAACCACGACCAATAGCGTTCACCGCCATCAACTGGGCCTGCATATCGGTCGGGAAATCTGGATGTGGCAAGGTACGGAAGCTCACCGCTTTCGGACGTTTACCCATCATATCCAGTTCAATCCAGTCATCCCCACGGGTGACTTCTGCGCCCATCTCTTCAAATTTGTCTAGCACCGATTCCAGCAGGGCCGGATCGGTATGCGTGGTTTTAATCTTGCCACCGGTAATAGCTGCCGCCGCCAGATAGGAACCGGTTTCAATCCGGTCCGCCACTACCGCATATTCACAGCCGTGCAGACTTTCAACACCAGTTACCACTAAGGTATCTGTATCCAGGCCTTCAATTTTTGCACCCATCTTAATCAGCATTTGTGCCAGATCGGTAATTTCCGGTTCACGTGCAGCATTACGAATAGTCGTCACCCCATCCGCCAGCACGGCAGCCATCAGAATATTTTCAGTGCCGCCCACAGTCACCATATCAAAGACCACTTCACCGCCTTTTAAGCGGCCATCGACTTTGGCATGTACATAGCCATTTTCGACCTGGATTTCTGCACCTAAAGCTTCTAAAGCTTTTAAATGCTGATCGACCGGACGCGAACCAATCGCACAACCGCCCGGGAGTGATACTTGTGCACTGCCATAGCGCGCCAATAGCGGTCCAAGCACCAAAATAGACGCACGCATGGTTTTAACGAGCTCATACGGTGCAAACTGGTTGTTCAGGGTCGAGGTATCCGCCACCACAGTATCGCCTTCATAAGACATAGTGATGCCAAGGCCCGCAATGAGTTTAACCAGTGTGTTTACATCTTTCAGATTAGGCACATTGGTCAGGGTAATAGGTGAGTCGGCCAGAATCATGGCAGCCAGTAATGGCAATGCTGCATTCTTTGCACCAGAAATGCGCACTTCACCTTCGAGCTTAATACCGCCCTGAATTAAAAATTTATCCATTAATTTATTAAGCTCCGAATAAGCTTGCTTTACGCCATTCTTCTTTGGTCATTGCTTTAATTGTTACCGCATGAACTTCACCGCTGGCGATCAAGGCATTAATCGGCGCATACACTGCCTGTTGGCGTGCAACAAGACGTTTGCCTTCAAACTGATCATCGACAATACGAAGATCAAATTTACCACCCTGCCCACTAACGACTACATCTGCCTCTGGAAAAGCAGCTTTTAAAATTTCAGCGAGCTGTTCATTATTCATCACAAGACCTCTTATAGGACCAACGGTGTAAAACCGGTCATTTTACTATAAATGAAAAAAATAATTCATTAGTCACATACATTATATATATAAAAAAAGAGGTTTTTTAAAAACCTCTTTTTGCCGATTGTTTCAGCTAAATCGCGACAGGCTGATAAACCAGCTGCATTTTGCGATGCTTGTCTAATTGGCGTTTTAATTTTTCTGACATTTTCTTAATCGATGTATACATATCATCAGCACAGGCCTGGGCAAACAGCTCCGTTCCAGGTAAACGGATAATCGCTTCTGCGATATGGTTGGCACTGCCTTTTTTAGAATGCTTATCGATCTGATGATCTTTACTGAGCTTCACCTGCATACTATTGACCTGATCCAGATGTTTGGTCATTTGCGCGAACTTTGCTTTTATATTTTCTTCAATTGCAGGTGTAATTGATAAATGATGGCCACGAATTGTTATTTGCATAATTCTATCCCTCACCTTCGTTAGGATTAGACGAGTCATCATCAAAATGATTCACGTACAGGACCAGAACTGCTGCTCAGTGATACCTTCATGCAATCATTTTGACTCATCCTCATAGAAAAAAAGATTCATTATGTTGTCATAATGAATCTCTAGAATAGGCAGATTTTCAAAACTAGATCAAGACTTTTCTTTCAGAAGAAGATGGAATATGTAAAGATTCGCGATATTTTGCAACCGTACGTCGCGCCACATCAATTCCCTCTTCTTTTAAAATATTGGCAATTGCGTTATCAGACAAAGGCTTACGCAGGTTCTCTTCAGCAATCAGTTTTTTGATCTTGGCACGAATCGCAGTTGACGATGCTTCACCGCCCGATGTAGTGCCAACATGACTTGAAAAGAAATATTTCAACTCAAACAGGCCACGCGGGGTCAGCATATATTTATTGGTGGTCACGCGGGATACCGTAGATTCATGCAGCTCGACCTCTTCGGCAATATCGCGTAGCACCAAAGGTTTCATGCCTTCTGCGCCAATTTCCAGAAAAGTACGCTGATGCTCAACAATACAGGTTGCCACTTTGAGTAAGGTTTTATGCCGCTCATCAATACTCTTGATAAAGTTTTTGGCTTCCAGCATCTGGTTACGCAAATACTGATTGTCATCACTCTGATCGGCACGACGAATCATATTGGCATAAAACGAGTTAACCCGGAGCTTTGGCATGACATCCGGATTCAGCTGTACCTGCCAGCTGTCATTTTTTTTCATCACCACCACATCTGGAATCTGATAATCCGACTCTTTATCTTCAAACTCCATACCCGGATGCGGTTTCAAGGTTTTCAGCAACTCGACCGCACATTTCAGCTGATCGGTGTTTAAACCGGTCTGCTTGAGTAGTTTTGGAATTTCATTGCTGATTAATAACTCATAATGGGTCATTAGCTGCATAGCATCCTGACGGCATGGGGTATTCGCCGGCAGACTTTCCAGCTGGATCAACAGACATTCCGCCAGATGACGCGAGCCAACCCCCACCGGCTCCAGCCGTTGAATATGTTTCAACACCACCAGCACTTCATCGTCTTCGATGCTGTCTTCATACTCCATCGAATCGAGCAGATGCTGGACCGAAGCAGTAATCTCGCTGATATCGCTTTCCAGAAAGCCCTTATCATCCAGAGAATCAATAATGCAGTAAGCAATCAGCTGGTCAATTTTAGAAAAATGCAGCAGGTTAATCTGCTCCAGCATATGCTCTTTTAAACCCAGTACACCCTGACGGTTATCTTCACGCTCTTCATATTCTGGCGTACCTAAACTGGTCGGCTGATGGGTATAAACATCATCCCAGTCGGTATCGACCGGTAAATCATCTGGCAGATGATCGGCATTTAATTCATTGGTTAAATCTTTTTGATCACGATCTGTATCTGCCGCTGACAGACTCTCAACATCGGCCTGTTCTTCAACTTTCTCTAATAATGGATTACTATCGAGCTGTAATTGAATTTCTTGCTCAAGTTCTAAACTTGATAATTGAAGTAAACGAATGGCCTGTTGCAACTGGGGTGTCAATGACAGGGAGTTGGCAACTTTTAATCCCACTGATAACTTCATACTACCCACCTTTTTTAATACCGCGTTTTATAAGCAATTTTTATGCCTGTTTTAATTTTTATAGCATGCTTTTATTAAAAAATATACAAAAAAATTTTCATAAAGAAAGGCCACCCGAGGTGACCTTCTGTAATTGCGGATAAATTTAGAACAATGCTTTTGGCAAACGAATCTGAATAATTTCATTATCATCGGCCAGATTGGCATTTCGCCCGCTTGAACCTGGAAAGTTATTATCATTCAGCACAGTAATCAGGTCCGGACCTTCAATGACAATATCTTCAATGGTCTGAAACGGAAAACCAAAATGCTCACCGGTCGCAATATCACCCGCTCGCGCAGTGCCATAAAGTAAATCCGGATTGGCAATATCCATCAAGTTGACCAGATCTTCTCTCTGCATATTCTGACCAGCGGTGCTGAGCGTGACTTTAATCAGCTTTTTATAGCCCAGCAGATCGTTTTCACTATCATCCCGTTCAATAATAATTCCTTCAGTCGGGCTATACAGCTGAAAATCACCAATCGCGGTAGCGCTAGTATGCAATGGAAAATAATAATATTTGCCTGTATAGGCTTTTTTTGCCAAATCAAATTCAGACACGATTAAACGATTAGAACTATCGTTCAGTAATGGCTTTTCCAACAGCGGATACAGATATTTTCCATCTTGAGAGATCGCCATGCCTTCAAAACCACCGCTACGCTGTACCAGTGGTTCAACAAAATTCAGCTGTTCTTTATTGAACTGATTCTGAGGTGAACGCAGCTCTTGCGCCGGATTCAGTGGATTCGGTAATGGAATTGGTGGACTCAGCAATATACCGTCGGCAGAAAAATGCAGTAAATAGGGTCCAAACTCATCCCCAATCCAGATCTCGCCATTCGGTGCACGCTGCATCGATTCCGGGTCAAAATCCGCCCCGGTTAACAAACGTTCGGCAGTATCTTGATGGACAATAGAAAAGGGAATGAGTTTATTCGGATCACGCAGCTGCACATAACTTAAATGCTTCACTTCAGTGTTAGTTGCTATTTTTGTTCTAAAGGTCGGTTGAATCACATGCAAACGCAGCAGATAGTCAGCCGAGTTATCTTGCGTGCCAAAACCATTGTCAGACATCACCAGATAAGTCCCATCATTATTTTTTAAAGCAGCCGAAAAACCTTGCACAGGCTGCCCAGAAAATGGCGGCAAAATTCCGTTTGCACCGGTCATATATGCACCGGAATCTGGTCCTTCTGCATAGGTGGCCACATCCAGTTTTGCAAAAGCCACCAAAGTTGGCTCATTGATCAAGGGTATAGGCGTCACCTGCGTCTTTTCATCAGAATCATTACATCCGTTCAAACCCAACACAGCGGCCATAACAAGGCCAATAGATCTTTTTTTTCATAAAGTTTAAAAATAGCAATTGGGGAAACCATTCAAACAAGAAAAAATGACAGTGTTGGGATGATTCAGTGACAATTTAAAGACCTGTTTTTGCGACCGAATACTTGTCTTTCTATTTATTTGATCATGATGCTTAGATACTTTTCTGGGACTTATAATTCTTTAACTTTATTAAAAGCATAAAAAAATCCCCCTGCTGTTTAAGCTAGGGGGATTTTGAATTAATGAGCTGGCGATGACTTACTCTCACATGGGTAACCCCACACTACCATCAGCGCTAAGAGGTTTCACTTCTGAGTTCGGGAAGGGATCAGGTGGTTCACTCT
>NZ_VPCK01000037.1:0-9956 GCF_013418255.1 Acinetobacter sp. YH12155 | reverse complement strand
AATTACGCAGAATAATTCGGTACTATTGAACATCAGGACTAGAGTTGTGAGTTTGGTGTGGTAACTCAACTGATGGCTCTAGTCCTCTTATTTTTCAAGTCAATTTCTTATCCGCGATTCAGGTTACCTAAATTAATCTATAGTTCGATCAATTGCTTGTATTGAATTATGCTTATTTAAGATAATGGCGATTATACGAAATTAGAACAATAAACGTCTGTGAAATCAAAGTGTTTTTTAAATCGATGCTAAACTAAAATAGCATGAATCATCATGCTATTTTGTATTTATAAGAGCCTTCCATGCTGTACCTCATGCCCAAAAAAATCCAACTCGTACCATCTCAAGCCAAATGGCAGCTTGCATCAAATGAATCTGTTTTGGTACTGGTAGGACTGCAAAACCTAAGGATGATGGTAGGTATACAGGACAGCGACCTGATGACTCATCTGATCCAGATCAGCAACAAAGCCAAAGCCCTCGATATTCCTATTGTCGATCTCTATGGCGATGATGTCCTGCAAGGCATGCAGCAGTTGGGTGAATACGCTTCAACCCATCCACAACTGATTTTTGCCGGGCAGATCACTCCGATGCTAAAACAGATTTTACCGCATCTGTATAGCGTGACCGAACAGCTCTGTGTGGTGGATGATGCGATTCTACTGGCCAATCAGGAGCAGCATATCCAATGGATTGAAAATATCTCCCAGCAGGGGCTGCATCATCTGACTAGCTATAGCCTGAACCGGCTTTGGAGTCTCAGTGCGCCCTTGGCATATATCCTGTCCCGCAAAGGCATTTTACTGGCCATAGCCGAACAGCTGGATATGGATGCGCTGGACATCGACCCGCATGAAGACCTGCGTCACTATGGTCTGGATTCGGTGAGTATGGTCAGTCTGGTCGGTTTATGGCGTGCCAATGGTGCCAATATTCGCTATGAAGATCTGCAGTCCAAACCCACACTTCACGGATTGCTGCAGATTTTAACGGACTAAATTTGCCATTTTCAGAAAATTGACATTTTTATTCAGCAAAATCGGAAAAAACGTCTGCAATTTGCGCAAATTGCATTGTAATTGTGGTGCAAGGTTTTTATCATTGCCGCCTTATTTTCGCGATCAGCCTGGAAGTGTACTTTGAGTAATTTTCTAACCGAACACCTGATTTATCGAGATGAAGATTTTATGCTCATCCATAAACCGGCCGGCTTACTCACAGTGCCAGGAAAAACAGCAGATTTACAAGACTGCCTGATCAGCCGTTTGGTCGCCATTGAGCCTAAAACCCTGTTAATTCATCGTCTGGATCGTGACACCTCAGGTATTTTGGTGTTTGGTCTTAGCCGCTTGGGGCAAAACAAGATTTCACGCCAGTTTCAGGAACGCCAGACCGATAAGCATTATCAGGCAGTGGTGGCCGGGCATCTATACGGCGAAGGCACCATTGATGTGCCGGTGGTCTATGATCCAACCCGTCCGCCGTTGCATATGGCCGATCCTTCTCATTCGAAACCGGCGCTTACCCACTGGCAGGCGCTGGAACAGTTTGAAATAAATGGACAGGCGGTTACGCGGGTCAAACTTATTCCAATTACCGGCCGTTCGCATCAGCTGCGGGTGCATATGCAATATCTGGGTCATCCAATTATTGGCGATACCTTATATGCCACGCCAGAGCAGCAACAGCTGTCTCCACGCCTGTGTTTGCATGCGGCGTATTTAAGTTTTCAACATCCTCAAACGGGAGAAACACTGGAGTTTAATTGCCCGGTGCCGTTTTAAGGGAAACATATCCTCATGAATTTAAGCTCACTTTTTGGTGGGCTTTATGTCAAAATATATTGCTTTACGATGTCAAATTTTGCTCAAATGGCAAGCAGTCCTTGAGTGATAACGCGACAGTCCTAACTTCTAGAAAAAGGTGGAAAAATTGCAGCAGTTTGCTATTGGTCAACGTTGGTTGTCAGATACAGAAACAGAACTGGGCTTAGGCGTTCTTATTGATGTAGATGAACGTTCAATCAGCATTTTATTCCCCAAGAGTGACGAAACCCGTGTCTATGCACGTAACAATGCACCTTTGTCCCGTATCGTGTTTAATGCGGGCGATGAAGTACAGGACCAGGAAGGCCTGAAATGGACGGTTCAGAGTCTGGAAGATCGCGGTGGCGTGGTGCGTTATAACGTGGTACGTCAGCTGGAAGATGGTTCAGAAGAACAGAAATCGCTGAATGAAACCCGAATTGGCGCGCAAATCCAGCTGTCTAAACCCTTAGACCGTTTACTGGCCAGCCAGATTGACTATAAAGAATGGTACGACCTGCGTATTGAAGCGCTGTTGATGCAGGCCAATATGCACAGCAGTCCGCTGCGTGGCCTGATTGGTTCACGCGTTGGCCTGATTCCGCATCAACTCTATATTGCCCACGAAGTCGGTAAGCGTTTTGCACCGCGTGTATTACTGGCCGATGAAGTGGGTTTGGGTAAAACCATTGAAGCCGGTCTGATCATTCATCAGCAGCTCAAAACCGGCCGTTCTGAACGTATTTTAATTTTGGTGCCAGATTCACTGCAATATCAGTGGATGATTGAAATGCGCCGCCGTTTCAACCTGCAGTTCTCTTTATTTGATCTGACCCGTACAGCGTCAATTAAAGAACATGACCCGGATTTAAACCCGTTCCTGACCGAGCAATGTATTATTGCTTCTATTGACCTGATGATTGACCACGAAGATCTGCGTGAGCAGGCACTTGAAGCTGGTTTTGATTTACTGGTGGTTGATGAAGCGCATCACCTGATGTGGTCAGAAGAAGAAGGCGGCAATGACCGTTATGATCTGGTCGAAGAATTTGCTGAACAAACGGCCGGTGTGTTGCTCTTAACTGCAACCCCAGAACAGTTGGGTGTTGAAAGTCACTTTGCCCGTTTACGCCTGCTCGATCCTCAACGTTTCAGTTCGTTGGACCGTTTCCTGGATGAAGAAGCGCAATATCAGCAAACAGCCAAAATTGCCGAAGTGCTGATGTCCGACATGCCACTGGAAGAAGGTCATCTGGCCGCTTTGGAAGGCTTACTGGGCCATCGCATTGAAGACCATCCGGAACAGCGTTTCCGCGCCATTCATGAACTGTTAGACCGTCATGGTACCGGCCGTATTTTATTCCGTAACACCCGTGAAGCGATTCAGGGCTTCCCGGGACGGGACTGTCAGCCAGCACCACTGCCAGCCCCAGAGCACTGGGCCAAAGAGGGCAAGTTGCGTGAACAGATGTGGCCAGAAGAAGGCCAGCTTGATGGTGCGTGGATGGAAACCGATCCGCGTGTAATGTGGCTGATGGAAAAGCTGCGCAGCGATTTAAAACACAAAAAAGTGCTACTGATTGCACGTAGTGGTCCGGTGGTGGAAGCGCTAGAAAATGCACTGCGTTTACACGCCGGTATTCGTACTGCGATGTTCCATGAAGGTATGAGCCTGCTGGAACGTGACCAGGCGGCGGCGTATTTCGCAGAAGATTCCTATGGTGCGCAAATCCTGCTCTGTTCGGAAATTGGTTCAGAAGGGCGTAACTTCCAGTTTGCATCGGATTTAATTTTATTTGATTTACCGGCGAACCCGGACGTACTGGAACAGCGAATTGGCCGTCTAGACCGGATTGGTCAGGAAAACCGGATTCAGATTCACGTGCCGTATTTACTTGGCACGGCGCAAGAACGCATGTTCCGCTGGTATAACGAAGCGTTGAATATATTCAGCAATATTTCCCCAACGGCGCAGACCTTGCAGGAAAACTTCATTGTTGAATTAAAAGACTGCTTACTGGCAGATCAAGGCCAGCAGTTTGAAGAATTGCTGGAAGCGGTTAGCGTACAGCGCGAAGCCTTGGAAGCTGAACTGCAGGAAGGCCGTGACCGTTTACTGGAATACAACTCTTGCCGTCCGGTGGTGGCGCAGGAAATTGTCCAGGCGCTGGAAGATTATGATGACAACACTACCTTGCCAATGTTCATGAAGCGCTTTATGGCTTCAACCAACATCGACTTTGATGAACAAAGCAATGGCACAGTCATCATCAAGCCAACAGACCAGATGCAGGTGCAAGGTCTGACTTTAGATGAAGAGGGCATGACTGCGACTTTCTATCGTGATCAGGCTCAAATCCGTGAAGATGCACAATATCTGACTTTGGAACATCCATTTACCGAAAGCGTGATGGAAATGATCAATACCCAAAGCTTTGGTAGTACCAATGTGGCGGTGTTAAAGTCAGCTGCATTACCGCAAGGTTCGGTGCTGCTGGAAGTGTGGTTCAAGGTTGATGTGATTGCACCGAAAGCGCTGAACTTGCCATCAAGCTTGCCGCAGCAATTGATTCGTGTATTGCTGAGTGAAAAAGGTCAGGATCTGTCGCAAAAAATTGCCCCTGAAATCTTAAAACCATATTTACATCATTTAGATGGCAATAGCTGCCGTCAGGTGGTAAAAGCACGCCGCGAGGTGATTGAGCAGCGTTATGCACAGGCATTGGACATTGCCAAAACTGCCTTGCCGGGCTTAAAAGAGCAGGCCAAAGAAATGTATGGCGCGAAATGGCAATATGAAATTGACCGTCTAACGTATCTGAAGCAATTTAACCCAAGCATCCGTGAAGATGAAATCAGCCGTTTGCAGAAATTGCAAAAAGAAGGTTTAAGCCTACTTGACGGTATTGCGGTTACCCCGGAAGCGATTCAGGTGATGGTGGTGGTTAAACCATAACAGTCGTAATTTTTAGAAAAGCACCTTCGTGAACTGCACCCCGAAAGTTGGACACTTTTAGTCTAATTTGAAGGGTGCTTTTTTATGCTGATTTGCCTGACATAAACAGCCCAGCGATCAGTGCACTAGAGTCCGGTAAAATGTTCATGCTAAGATGAGCCAAATTTTTAAAAGATATAACAACGATGGGTAAAGCATTAGTCACTTTAGGCTCTAAAACTTCACATGGCGGTGTGGTTGCTGAATGTGAAAGTTCATTTGTTATTAATGGCATTGCCGTGCATTTAAATGGCATGAAGCATTATTGTCCAAAATGTAAAACTACAGTAGCGGCCATTGCGGCCGATCCAACCACCCAGGTCAAAGGGCGTGGTGTGGTGATTGTTGGTGATAAAACCACCTGCGGCGCAACTTTCTTGCCTAGCCAGAATCTGGTGGTGTCGGCTAAATAAATATATTGGTCAGGCGTAGAGTGTTGAACCAGCCTGGCTAATCTTGAGAATCGCAGCAAAAATTAAAATTACCTCCTGCAAAATGGATTATCTGCTTCAAATACCTTTATGACCAAAACTGTTGTTTATTTTGCCCATGCCAATGGCATCGCCAGTCCTTGCTATCAGACCTTTTTTGATTATTTTGATGCCGATATTGAGCTGAAATATATTCCGGTCATTGGCCTGAATCCGTACTATCCGGTTGAGCCAAAATGGGAAAAACTGGTGGCGCAGGTCATTGCCGATATCGAGTTACAAACACCAAAACAGGCGGTGGTCGGTTTGGGGCATTCTTTTGGCGCGCTGGTGTTGCTGATGGCATCTTATCAACGGCCAGATTTATTTAGCCAGCTGATTTTAATGGACCCGCCTTTTGTGATTGGTAAAACAGCGCCGATATTCGAGTTATTGCAAAAGCTGGGTTCAAAACAGATTGACCGTTTAACCCCGGCCGGGCTGAGTCTGAAACGTAAAGACGCCTGGTCTAGCCGTGAGCAGGCTTATCAGCAGTTACGTGGCAATGCCTTGTTTAAACAGTTTGATGAGCGCTGTTTTCAGGATTTTATCCGGCATGGTCTTAGAGAAGATGAGGCCGGCATCAGCTTACAGATTCCAAAACAGGTCGAGGCAGATATTTTTAGAACTGTACCAAGCTGGTGGTGGCGTTGGCCGCGTAAAGCCCCAAATTTACCGGTGCATTTAATCACGGCAGAGCAGAGTGCTTTTTATAAGCAAGGTTTCCCGCAGGGACTAAAAAAGATATATGGCATTGAGTTTAGTGTTGTAGCGGGTGGGCATATGTTCCCGCTGGAATCTCCTGAGCAGAGCGCACGCGATGTGCAGCAGCGGATTCGATCAACACTTTAAATAAGCAGTTTAAAATCCAGTTAACGGATTTGTGCTTCATCTAAATGGCGTGCGCCTTCGAGCAGCATCCGGATCATGATCATGGTTTGCTCGGCAATGATTTTACGTTCATTGGCGGGCATATCAATCACTTTGGCACCCATATTAAACACCAGCTGGGTAATGGCTGAAGAAACAATCTCCGGATGGGACAGTTTGCTGTTATTCAAACGCTCCAGACGAATCAGGTCATCTTTCAGTTCTTGCTGGAAATAGTTCAGCTGACGTTCCACTGCCTGCTTATAAGACGTCGATCCGGTATAGCCTTCACGCAACAGCAGACTTAAATTACCTTCATCAGCATCTAGCTGTTCAATAAAGACTTCAACCGAGGTGCGGATAATGCTGTTCTGTTTGGATGCTTTTAAACGTGCCTGATTCAGAATCTGACGCAGCACATGGCCGGCCCGGTCAATCAGGGCAATGGCCAGCTCATCAATATCTTTAAAGTGACGATAAAAACTATTCGGTGCAATACCGGCTTCGCGCGCGACTTCACGCAGGCTTAAAGAGGCAATACTTTTTTGGGGTCCGATCAGATTCAGTGCAGCCTGAAACAGCTCTTCCTTGGTAATGGTCGCTTTCCTGCCGACCGTACGCACCGTCATGGGTTCACGGATGTTGGGAACATCTTGGGCAAGAACATCATTACTTATTTTCATGGCAGGCTGAGTCATAGGGTCCAGAGCTGAAAGGCTTTTCAGTAGTATAGCCGTTGTGTGTGAACTTGTGAAATGAATAGAAACAATACAAGCGTATATACAAATATATATACATGTGTATAATAATTGAGAATTCATCGCGTGGTGTAGGCTATGCACGTTATCGAAAAGTCGAAATCTCCCCTCAAATCTCTTGCGAGTGCGATTGTTGATCCGTACTCGGCAAACTTCTGGTTACAAAAAATCAATCCGTTGTGGTCTGTGAATCAGGCATTGGGCAAGATTGTGCAAAAGCAGCAGACCGCGCAGGACACGGTCAGCCTGATGGTGCAGTTCAATCAGAAATTCCAGCTTGGACAGGCGGGCCAACATCACCCGGTCTTTGTCACCATTGAAGGAATTCGCTATGAGCGTACCTACAGCCTGACGCAACTGGATACTCAGCATGTGCTGTTAACCGTTAAAAAAGTCGATCAGGGTAAAGTCAGCAGCTGGTTGGTCAATCAGGCCAATGTGGGCGATATTCTGGAATTTGGCCAGCCTTATGGCGATATGTTGTTGCCTGAAGCGACACAGCCACTCATTTTGCTGGCTGCCGGTAGTGGTATTACCCCAATGTATAGCCTGGTCGATGCTTTGGCCAAATCGGGTCAATTAAAGCAGACCCCGGTTAAACTGATGTACTGGGTAAAAACCTTTGCCGATGTTGCTTTTAAAACCCAGTTTGAACAATGGGCGACACAATATCCACACTTTAGCTTTGACGTGTTTTATACCCAGGCAGGGGAAACACCGGCACAGCGTCTGAATGAAAGCCATCTGCAAGCCCTTGAGCAGATTGAACAGAGCGCAGTCTATGCCTGTGGTCCATCGGGTTTTGCTGCACGGGTAGAAGAACTGTTTGCGCATGCACAACAATTAAAAACTGAAGCCTTTAGCATGAGCCCAATGCTCAATGAAGAAGCTGGTTTTGTGCAGGTGACCTTAACCCAATCGAATAAAACCGTGACCATTCCCAAAGGCCAATCTATTTTGACCAGCCTGGAGCAGCAGAATATTCAACCGAAGCATGGCTGCCGTATGGGAATTTGTAATAAATGTGCCTGCAACAAAGTCGAAGGCTCGACCAAAAATCTGGTGAATGGTGCGCAAAACACCGAACCGGGTAATTTGCTCAAGCTTTGCGTGAATTCGGCACAAACAGACTTAGTTATTGACTTATAAGCGGGTACACTCACTATGAATATGCCAGTCAAATTTGAATATTTTAAAAATCCTAAAAACCGCGAATTAACCCAATTAGAACTGGATGAATTGGCGCGTGAATTAGACGCCATCAAGCAGGAAGTGCTGGATGATTTAGGCGAAAAAGATGCCAAATACATCCGCCGTGTATACTCAACCATCCGTTATGCTTCTATTGCGGGTCGTGCCTGCCTGTTTGCTGGCTGGTTCCCGCCAGCCTGGATTTTGGGTACTGGTCTGCTCGGCTTTGCCAAAATCATGGAAAATATGGAACTTGGCCATAACGTCATGCACGGTCAATATGACTGGATGAACGATCCAAAATTCAACGGTCAGACCTATGAGTGGGATATTGTCGGTACCTCTGAAAACTGGCGTCAAACCCACAACTACAAGCATCATACCTATACCAATATTAAAGGTATGGATGATGATATCGGCTATGGTCTGGTACGTCTGTTCCCAGAACAACGCTGGAAACCGGGTCATCTGCTACAACCGGTTTACAGTATTCCATTCTGTTTACTGTTCCAGTGGGGTGTGGCGATTCAAAACCTGGAACTTGGTAAAGTGTGGATGGGCCGTAAAACCAAGGCTGAGCTGAAAGAAGAGTGGAAACCTTTACAGAGCAAAATCTCTAAACAGCTGTTTAAAGACTATGTGTTCTTCCCGCTGATTGCTGGTCCTGCTGCGTTACCGGTATTCACTGGCAACCTGGTGGCCAACGGGATTCGTAACATCTGGACCTTCAGTATTATTTTCTGTGGTCACTTCACCAAAGATGTTGAGGTATTCCCAAAATCAGTACTGAAAAATGAAAGCCGTGGCCACTGGTATATGCGCCAGATTCGCGGTTCTTCTAACCTGACTGGTTCAGAAGCGTTCCATATTCTGACTGGCCATTTAAGCCATCAGATTGAACACCATTTATATCCGGATGTACCGGCACGCCGTTACCGTCAGATGGCACCAAAGGTTCAAGCAGTATGTGAAAAATACGGGCTAAACTATAACAATGCCAGTCTGGTTAAACAGTATGGCAGTGTGATTAAACGTATTGTGAAGTATGCTTTCCCATTCAAGAAATAGTCTTTCTTGGGACTAAGAACCACTTCTTTTGAAGTGGTTTTTTATTGGTAATGTTTGTATGTATAAGTGGATTTAATTCCATACCTTAGATTCTCAAGTATAGTTATACTTAATAAAAATTATAGTTTTAATAGGGTGGACTTGAAATTGGTTGTTTTTTTGTTAAATTTTGATAAGAAATATTTTTATTTAAACTCTTGTTTTGAGCACTTTTGCCAATTGTTAAGTTAAAAGAACAGTAAATTAATTTCAACACACTCCCTTAGAGTATTTTTAAGTGATATATCTCCCTTTTTTGGTAAATTTTATTGAAGTAAAACAACTTATTTTATATTTATAACAAATTGATTTTTATTTATTTATTTATTTATTCTATTTGAGATAAATTAAACTTTTATGAATTATTAAATATTAATGATAATTATTATTGTTATACAGGTTAGATTAACTACCAATTAAAAACAATGAGCATTTTTGCAAGCTTTGGATTTACGAAATTGTGGTATTTTTCATCAATTAAGTATAAGTAGTGAAGAGAGTAACAAAATGTATAGAAATAGAGATGGTAGCCGTCGATCTATGCAGGCGGGTTTCACTCTAATTGAATTAATGATCACGGTTGCGATTATTGCGATTCTGGCAGCAATTGTTCTCCCTAATTATAGTAATTAACCTGAATCGCGGATAAGAAATTGACTTGAAAAATAAGAGGACTAGAGCCATCAGTTGAGTTACCACACCAAACTCACAACTCTAGTCCTGATGTTCAATAGTACCGAATTATTCTGCGTAATTG
>NZ_VPCK01000036.1:0-10608 GCF_013418255.1 Acinetobacter sp. YH12155 | reverse complement strand
AAAAGCTGTTGAAGGCGTTTTAAAATAGCATGAGCAAAAGCTATGACATTTTGCCTACTAGCATCAGTTTTATAGATAGGAGTTTCAAGCTCAAAAATGATATGAGCCTTACCATTATGAAAGTTCGATGTGACTAAGTTTGGTAGAGGTATGCCAGAACGTTCAAATAGAATATCCGCAATAGCAGCTTCATAATCTAAATCTAGAATGAAATAGTTCTGATAAAAAGGGCTATTCGGCTGAATATAGCTATAAGAGATCGCTAGTTCTTTTGGTCGAACTAATAGAGGTTGTCCCTTTTCATTGGTACACCACGGCTTTCTAGGCAATTTGTTTGCAAATTGCTCTCTAAAAGAGCTTACGTCTATCTCGGTCAATGTTTTTATCCAATTTGCATTGTTTTTTTTAAAGGCAATAGATAAAATGACCGTAGATTCTAGGGGCGGTCATCTTCAATGCTCTGTCCTGAAAAAAAAGTCCTACTCGCCAAAGTTCTGGGCTTTTTTTTCGTCTGTAATAAAGTGTTACTTACTTGAAACGATACGTTAATAGAAGATCTTTTCTAAATCTAGTATTTCGTACGTCGAATAGCAATTTTTTAATTTCTTGTAACATTTACCCTATTTTATTCGAAACGTTTGCATAAAAATTCCCCTATTTGCTTCATTCTATACATAAAAATAGGCGGGAATTAAAGTGCGTTGCTGAAATTGCTCAAAAATGTCATAAAAAAACGCCCCGAAAGGCGTTGCGATACTTTAAAACACATAAGGGCGAATAAAAATTAAGAAGAAAATCCCGAGCATTAAAAACCATTTTAAGAAATAGTACACACGACTATTTTTAGCTTTTAAAGCCTTGGCTTTTAAACGCACTTGATAGACATAGCCAAAGACTTTATTTAAGCCACCCGTCTGATCGCCTGCTTCATTCGGAGAGCTTGCTGCGGTCATCACATTTTTGCCAAACCAGTGATTAAACTTTTGCATCCAGAGTGATTTTAACGGACGCTCGACATCGGCAAAGAAAATAATACGGTTTTGAGAAGTGCCATTTTCAGCATAGTGAATATAGGTTTCATCAAACACCACACTTTCACCATCACGCCATGAATAACGCTCCCCATCGACATCAATAAAACAACGGTCATCATTTGGTGTCATCAATCCCAAGTGGTAACGCAATGAACCTGCATACGGGTCACGATGACGCACTAAACGACTGTCGGGCGCTAGTTCAGTAAACATCGCCGCCTTAATGCTAGGCAAAGTTTTTAATAATGCTGTGGTTTTTGGACATAATTCTGCGGCAGATGGATGCGCGGAGTCATACCATTTTAAGTAAAAACGCTTCCAGCCTGTTTTAAAGAATGAGTTAAAACCCAAATCATCGTAAGTACTTGAAGCTTTAATACCGCCCTGTTCATATAAAGCTTTGGCTTCATCACGAATCATTTCCCAATTGTCATCCAAAACCTTTAAATCTTGAAAGTGCTGGGTGTCGATATACGGTTGATTTGGTACTTTAGAGAACAAATACATTAAATAGTTGATCGGTGCGAGGATGGTAGAATGGTCAAAAAACTGACGATAAAAACTATGACGCACCTTGCCGCGCTGTTGAATATACAGCGCTGAAGCGATAAAAATCGCCAAAATAATCCACTTCAACATAGAACAACCTAAATTGCTGAAAACAGCTAAAATTCAAAATGTCGCATATTCTACTCAATTTCAGCGCATAAGGTGATAGCAGAAAAGAAACCTTTGCACGAACAGATACACAAAAGTTCGTTAAAATGATATAATGCTTTATAATCAACCACATAACAAAAGACACCGACATGGCATGGAAACAAACAGGGCAGCTGTCCCTAGCAGACAGTCTAGTTAATCACCACAAAGCCATTGAAGAACTCGATGAACTACACAACCTCATCAACTGGCAGACTATCGAACACACCTTACGTCATGTTCATAACAGCGACCGTGGCGAAAGTGCCTTTCACCCAGTCATCATGTTTAAAGTCTTATTACTACAAAAACTGTATGGCTTATCAGACCCAGCCATGGAAAAACAACTGGCACGAGACTTACTCTTTCGCCGCTTTGTCGGGCTATCGCTTACCGATAACGTACCTGACCACAGCACCATCTGGCGATACCACAAACACCTAGGCGAACTTGGACTTACCCAACCCTTATTCAACCAAATCAATGAGCAACTAGCCGAGCAAAATATTATCATCAAAGCAGGCAGTGTCAGCATCATCGATGCCAGTATCGTCGAAGCCAAGAACAAACGAGCTAAAAAAGGCAAACATACCGACAATACCCAAGACAAAGAAGCTGCCTACGTCAGTAAAAAAGACAGCACAGGCAAAGTGAAAACCACCTACGGCTTTAAAATCCATCTAAACTGTGATGAAGACAGCTTTGTCAAAAAAGTTGAAACCACCCCAGCCAATGTGCATGATTCACAATGTTTTACCACGCTTTTAACAGGGAATGAATCTGCTGTTTACGCTGACAGTGCGTATAAAAGCCAAGCCCATGACGACTATCTTGCCAAGCATGAACCACCGATAAACAATTATATTCATGATAGAGCATGGCGTAATACCCCTTTGACCGAACAACAAAAACGTTCCAATACCCAAAAGAGCCAAACCAGAAATACGGTGGAACGGGTATTTGGTCATTCTAAATTGCATTATGGGATGAGCAAGGCTCGTCATTTAGGGTTAATGCAATTTCATACCAGTACAGTGCTTGCTAGCATTGTGCATAATTTAAAAACGGCCCTAAGTCTGAAACAAAAATATGGATTGGCTTAGGGTTATTGTGTCTGTTGGTTGGCAAAACTAGCCAATAGATCTGAATTAACTGCAATTTAGGAGAGTGTTATGCCAATTCGGTGACTTTTTCTATCTTTTAACACCAATTCCAGTTTTTAGTTGAGTTTGAGATTGGTGTCGAGAGTAGGTCGCTGGTTTGTGCAAAGGTCTCTATTCTTCCTTAGTTTCAGCAATAACACCCACTATATCTTGTAGATGCTTCCTTTTAACCTGCTCAATTATTGGTTCAGGGTCAATTCCTTTTCCTTTAAGCTCAGATATTAAAGCTACAATAATCGACAAATTTAAGGGCAAAACTCCCTTACTTTTGTAGTTAGTAACTGAGTTAGGATGCATCCCTATTAGGGATGCAAAGTCCTTAATACTTAAACCACTATTGATAAGTTCTATCTGAAATTCACTATATGTCATAGCTAAGTACATCTATGATTTTTTCAAAATATAGCACACCAAAAACGTGAAAACAAATATATTATGTGTTTAGTGAGGTCCTAAAAACCGATCACCGTTAAAATGAATCATGTGCTCAGGCTCATTGGCTAACCAAACCTCAGTTTCCCATGCAACATCTGCAGAATACTTTCTAAACGTAGCTCTATCAGGGAATGCTGTGACATACACACAACCTAGATGGGTACTCTCCAACATAGCCTGTAATTCTTGCCATCTTTTTTCTGAAATTGGTCCATGAGTTGTGACTGCTTCTATCAGATAGAGCCATTCCTTTTCAGGATCGAAAGCCACGACATCAGGCAATTTATCTTTAGCAAGCTCAGGGATTCCTAATTTTGCGAACCATTCTGAGTTTAAAAATGCAAATTTTCCACCTGTTCCATCAATACTCGCTGTGTCGCCAACATATAAAAGTCGTGTTTCTGCACCTGCAAACTGGGGTAAAAATGTGTGAATAATATCTGCTTGTAATTGATTATGAGCACCTGCTGAAAGGCGCAACGGCTCTACCATATACGGTAAATTAACCAAAACTTGTGTCTTAGCCACACGTTTTTTGTGAGCTTTAAGCAATAATTTAGCGTTAATTGCATGGGTTTCAGCTTCACTCTTCCAGTCACCATTAGGCATTTTTTTTAAAATTTCTATCACTTCATCATTTAGACTGTAATTCGTTTGACCACTATTGGTTGGTCTTGTTAAGTCATCTCTATTTTTAGTTACAAGCCCATGTTGCATGAACTGATGTAATGTTTGTCGTCTAATAGTTTCACGGGTATTTGCTTTATATTCTTTAAAATAAAACACAGCCATAAATGCCATTAGATCTACGGTACGGTAGAGATTATTCGTAACACTTTCCCAACCATCAGAAGGCTTTAAATTAGCTAAAGCAAGTAAGGTTAAACACGCCCTTTCATTCTGTTGAGCCGGAGGTAAACCAAAAGCCTTCAACAACTGCTGTGCTTGATCAATTTTAGACTGTATATCTTGATTCATATTTAATCCGATCTTTCAAAAACTCGTCCGTTTGGTCTTCTTCAATTTTTCCTGTTAGCCAATCCGAACCTAACTTTTCAATTACTTCTTTCGAGCAGAATTTTAGGGTTTTTATTTCTGTAGCATTTACCTGAGTGTTGCCAGAGATAGTTCTAAAATAGGTATCAAACAAATTTGAGCGCAATATCAAGGCTAGACCATAGGTTTCTTCGAGCGTCATATCTCGGTCTTTGTGACCGATAAAATTAATATGATTTTCTAAGGCTACAAAATCTTGTTTAAAATTAGATGCTTCATATACAGCAGCACCAATTCTCTTCTTTTCATCTTTAGAACTAATTCTACGAATTAGGACATAGTTTTTATTAGGTACTAACCATTTACTCGCACCCTCAATTAAATAAAACCTCTTATCTTTCTTATGAGATCCATTAAATATGACTTTTAGATCTTGTAAATTATGTGCATTGATCAAAGGTAATGAATCAGTTTGAGTAGGCTCTAAAAACTCTTTTGAACGATACTCAACTACTGGACCTGTTGAAATGAAGTAACCCATTTCATCAAACGTATTTCCCCAGCTTTCAACCAAAGATAGAACTTCTGCATCTTCTCGGCTTTCAGGAATACGAATAAAAGATTCACTAGAGGTACTGTCTAAAAGCAGATCAGGAGCATAATCGTTAATCTCTGATTTATTGAGATCATCTACACCATTTGATGATGAAACACGAATTTGAGATTGCTGTAGATCTTTCACAATTTTGAAAATGACATTTTCTTGAAGTACATCACTCTCTTTAAAAGCATCTTTTCTTGATTTAAAAATATGAATTGCTTTCAAGCTATTGTTTTTAAGTAAATATTTTCTAAAACCTTTAAAATATAGCCCATTGGTAAAACTACGAGGAGTAATAAAAATTAGTTCTCCTTGTGGAGCTAAAAGGCTTAATGCTTTTGCAACAAACAAAGCATAAATATTGGGATCACCCTTAAATAAATGAGCCATTGATTTAGCATAAGGGGAAGTTTTCACAGAATATTTAAAATATGGAGGATTAATACAACAAACATCATAGGTCTGATTGTTTTTTTCCAAGATAAAATCTTGGTTAATAACCTCATAACTGAATGAGATTCCTTCATTTTCTTTAGAAAAAGTATCTAAATTCTCTTTTAATAATGGGATAACTAAATCATCTTTCTCATAGGCTGTTAAATGTAATTTTTTAAAGCCCAATTCTTTTAATTTTAATAATGCAGAAATCCCCAAAATACCTGCACCTGCACCTGCATCTAGAACACTAATAGATTGGCTCTTGTCCTTATCAAGAGTAATCAAACTAGCCATGAATGTTGCTATTTCACTAGGTGTAAAGAATTGCCCCAACTCCTTTTTTTCACTGGAAGCTTTCGTCTGTAAAAACTGATTTTGGGTAATAGAGATGTTTGAGATCATAAGTAAATCTTAAATAGGACAGTGCAATTGTAGTGTATGTAAGGAAATAAACAGTAAATCGTTGGCTAATATACGAGCCTTCACTCATCAAATACGGCACTAACAACTCGACTAAATAAGCCCTTTCTCTTTGGTCTCTTCTCTTCTTCAAGGATAGGCTTCGGAATTAGATGTTCTTCTTGCTTCTTTTCAAGCTCAGGTAGCTTAGAAAGAACTGGATCACTCTGTTGTTTCTCTACACTACCTTGTACTGACGATTCTTTAGGAGCTGTTAAAAGGGTTTGGAGCAAATGGATACTACTATCCTTAGTTTTAATCTGTTCCTTCAAAAAGTCTTCTGTCTCTTCAGCTTTTTTAAGCTGTTTCTGTAGCATTTCAACCTGTAGCCTTAGAGTGTCAACTTCTGTCTGCTTTTGTAACTCGGTAGACTGTAACGCAGTTACATTTTGGTTTCTTTCACTTGGTTCACCAAACACTCTAATAGCTTCTGCAAAATCTATTTTTCCGTCACTCCCCTTGCTTAGATCCCCTTTATTTATACGTTTATATATACTTTGTCGGTTCAATCCATAAAGCTTTGCAAGCTCACCTACAGTCATTTTTTTCATGCGTTACATCCCCTGTCACTAAAGGTATTCAATATACACTTGGGCGACAGGGGAGGGCTACATTTATGGTCAATGTTTTAATATATGGGAATATTTTGAAGGGTTGAAAGGCTTTACCAAGATACTGAAAGCATCCTGGTAAAGCTGTCCATCGTCATGACAAATTTTCTGCTTGTTTATTGGTATTTTCATAAAAACTCAGGATAGATCGAAGCATCATTAGCTCTAAATTATCTTTGGGATAAAAGTGAGCATATTCCCAGTGCTTATATTCGTCTTTCAACTGCCCAAAATATCCAAGTTTAAGCGTATGCGAGTCCAACGCTTTATCTAGGTCTTTCCCACATTTATTTTTAAAAGTTCTTCTAAATACACCATATTCCCTACCAATATCCGAACGCACCCCACGATGTCCGACATATTTAGATAGAAAGCCATGAACTCGATCTACATCCTTTAAAAATAGATTCTTTTTGCCCTGATAAGTAAGGATCAGACCATTCAACGCATCACGGATAGTATTCAAAGCACCTTCACTTAAACAGACAGTCCATTCCTGCATAGGAACGCTAGTTTTCTTAGGTTTATTCCCTGCTGTTTCAGGATTTCTAGCAAACTCCTTTTCCCAAGCCTTTAGTTCTCGTTGATACTTTGCTTCGGCTTTTTCAGGCGTAATCTTTGCGCCTCTTTTAAGAATTTTGTAATTCTTAAGCAATACAGTCTTAACTGGCGTGTTAAATCGTTCTACGTTCGGAATTAATGCTTTTAATTTCTTGTTGATTTCGCTGACATGATCTTGGTTTTTAATATCAAATAAAGCAGGTTTACCATGCTCAATAACTAAGAATGATTTTGGAATGGTAACAACCAAGCAAGCTGTAATTCGAACATCCTCAAAGTGGTTTCTTTCCAAGTGATCAAAACTAATATCAGTAACAGTTACTCGTAAATTATTGGCTAGGTTGTACTTCACTGGTTCACTTTCAGATTTTACGGAAGCCATAAGGACCAGATCAAAAACAGGCTGAGTTTTTTTGTGTCGATGCCGTGTACTTGCACTAGCTTCTAGATTGTAGCGTTCAATCCATCCTTTTTTAGATTCCCGTCCTCTAATAACTCTTAATGCATCCTGATAATGATGAAATTCATGATAAGAGATCAGACAAACTTCACCATTTGCTTCGGCATAGGTGAATCTTTCTCTAACCAATTGCAGGAATTTTGCTTTGGTCGTTGAATAGTAAATCAATCCTTTAACTCCCCTATCAACACAAAAATAGGCTTAAAAAACCATTTTTATGGAATAACGATGACATAACCATAACAGAAAAATTATGACATAACCATAACAAGTAAATTCTAGGAAATACTCAATTTTTACGACCTTCTAAATCTGAATATACATGCTTTTTGGTCACATGATGGTATCAGCTCAATAGAACCTGCTGTAATTGACTTTTGATAAGGAAGGGCGTAAAAATTGAGCTGTAGATTGACGCTTAATCTCATGGGCTACCAACCCGACTTCAAATTTCTCAAGTCGGGTTACCCGCCCGACTTGAGATTGCTTTCACAATGGTTGTTCCTGTTTAGGAGGAAGGAGGGTGTCACGCCCGTTGATTTTCTACCTAAGCGTGTACCAGAAAAGGACACGACCAATAAGCTCGACTCGCTGTGTGCATTAGGAAACTGGTGCTCGCACGGTGGGAACGGGGGCTTGTCGGGTGAAAATCCCGCATTCTACTCACTCTCCTTAAAAGGGGGTCTTGCTTTAAGTGGTATCACGGTTGAGAAAACTTAAAGCAGGATGGGCGACAAGGAAACGGACGGTTTACCGATCCTGAACAACTTGATTGCAGTAGATGAAAAAGCTACTGCGAGTGGTAGTGGACGATAAGGAATGTCGTCGCGCTAGTACCACCCTTTCCATGCTTGAAAATGTCTATACGGCATGGTGAGTGACTGACAGGTGGGCTTCTCACGTTGTAGCAATGCAACGGGTCTAGGAGTTGAAAGACGGCCTTAGACGACACTTTTTGGTTAGGTAGCATGATTTGTCGTGATGACAGTTACCGAAGCTATTAAAAGGTCGATGGATAGCTCAAGCCTGTAACGGTGGGGCAGACTGAGGATGTTGTAGGCGAAATTAATACAACACTGGCGTACCCTGCTATACAGTGCCGAAAACTTAAGTACGTTAGCTTTGTCTTTATCATCTTATTCGGTAATCAGAATCTTGCAGGTTTTATCTGAAAACGGTGGAGTAATAAGAGATAGAGAAGATTGTGACGGGGGCTTGAGTATTAAATGGCTAGAGTTGTATCTAACTTGGGAAACACTAACGTAGCGTTGGCTCTCCGATTCGACGGGTGCCGAGGTATAACGTATTGCGGTTTCATAAGCAGCGGATTAAATACCCGTTTTCTTATGGATTTATAGTGTGGGAGCGCAATCAGTAGACGTTCATGATTTCACGGCTTCGGCTTTGAATAATTGAACAATTTCATCTTGTAAGCGTGGCTTAGAAAACGTGTGGTGAAGATCACCGAAGTGTAGTGAGCTTGATGAAACGAAAATTTGCTCGGGCAATGGAAGTATTTGAAGTCCGGCTTGCGAGCTTATAGCTTCTTGGATTGGTTTCCTTGCTATAAGTAAGCTTGCGTAGCATCGAAAGAAGAAAAAAACTTCGAGTAGTGGCTACAACGCATAGAGAAACAGGTGGTGCTGTCTTTATGGAGATTAAGCGTTTAATTCTATATTTCAGAAAACAGGTGGTGCTGTTACTGAATAGAATTGGGAGTCATCCCTTAAATGGCTAGGTCTACACCGACCAAAGTTGAAGTGTTGCAGCACTGATTTCCTTGATGCTGCATTAAAACTCAATAGGGAATAACTCTGTTGAGTAATCTATGGAAATCAAAACGTCCGAAGTAACGTTAATACTTCAATGAATCTAGTTTGGTTCAACCATTGGTTTTACTAAGCTAGCGTACTCCTCAGCGCAAGAGGATATGGCAATTGCCCTTTTCAGCTTCTCCAGTAATGGAAAAGTTGAACTAACAAAGAGTTTTTAAGCTCTTTGAACTACTTAAGCCCTGCTTAGGCTAGTTAAACACTTACTAACTGGAACTATATTGGGCAACCAATGTTTTGACTGTTAGCTGATCTTCTAACTTCATTTTGGAGTTTTGAAGGTTTATAACCCTTTAAAGGGCTAGTACATTTTGTATTAGCCCTTTATCTTCTCTTTTGCGTTTTAAGCCACTTTTTACTTTCAATAGGTAAACTTAAAAGGAACTAAGGAAAAAACGAAATTGGTGCAAACCATGAGTTAGAGTTAAGCCAATATCGCAAGTTTAGATCTTCAAGATTTTGTTTGGATAACTGTCAATAACCAACCTAAATTAGCCTAAGCTAAACTTAAATTATTAAAGCGTGGAACATATTTAAAATTGACTGAAATGACAAAAACCGAATGCTACGAGCTATTACCTGATTTAGGGTAAATGTCCGCCCCATTCAGTTCCCATTCAGCCATCTTCTAATCGTTCTTTCATTCACTTCGCATTCCAATGCTATTTCTTTTACTGTCTTTCCTGAGTTTTTAAGTTCTAGAGCCTTTTCTTTTCTTTCAGAAGCTTTATTTTTACGAACTTGGACCGACACTTTATTTCCTAATTTTCCCTTATATCTTTGTCGTTCAATGAATTCTTGATAGCAGTAACCATCATTTTTCCAACAGAAACGGCTGATACTCTTTGCTATACATTTAATTTCGTTGTAACCCAGTGGCTCAGATAACCCCTCATTTAGCGTCATACAATGAGCGATCATAGCTTTTTCCCATTGTTTATACGTCTTCCCTCTATATTTTCTGATCTCAACATAAGCAAAGGGACAAGCTGTGTAGAAGATATAACAATTTCGACCAAGCCCTATTGCTTCATCCAATTTGATATTGGGCTTTTCATACTTGTTCTTTGGTAGATCTATCTTTTCAGCCAATTCATAGAGTGAATAAGGCTTTTTTCTTAGTTCTGTTACACGCCATTGGCTAGATAAAGGATTCTTAGTAATCACCCCTGTATAACCAATATCAGCATCGAAAAGCTGTTGAAGGCGTTTTAAAATAGCATGAGCAAAAGCTATGACATTTTGCCTACTAGCATCAGTTTTATAGATAGGAGTTTCAAGCTCAAAAATGATATGAGCCTTACCATTATGAAAGTTCG
>NZ_VPCK01000035.1:0-10681 GCF_013418255.1 Acinetobacter sp. YH12155 | reverse complement strand
ATTTCAGGATTTTCGTTCTCTTTTAAACAGAAAAAAGATACCTCTAAAAAGGTAATTAAGACTGGAAATCCCTCTGATTATTTCTCGAAAATAACTGATCCACAACGTCACCTATTTGCCAATAAGCTTTCTAGACTTCCTGAAATGAATACTTATTCTCAAGGTACAGAAACCTTCGAACAATTTGCTGTGCGCATTGCTGAAATGCTTAAAGACGCTCAAAAATTTGAAGAATTATTCCCTTATCTTCAGAAAGTTGGCTTCCAAACTGCCTAAAATTTAAACTTGATCATTTGTCTATTAGACAGTCTAATAGACAACAACTTTTGACAAGTTTAGGCATAGGTTTACAGCATGAAAACCCTTACAGTTCTTGAACTTTCCAAGCTGTACAACATCAATAGACAAACGATTTATAACAACATAAAGAAAGGAAATTTAAGTAAAAATTCTGATAATAAGATTGATCTTGCAGAAGCGATCCGGGTATTTGGTGAGCCAGTACAAAAACAGAGTGTAAAAGAAACTGTAAAAGTAGACAGTCCAAATTCGGCAGAAGTTTTACTCCTTAGACAGCAGATAGACCTGCTAAAAAATCAGCTAGATGATGCAAAAAATAGAGAAAGCTTCTATCAAAATCAAATTGAAACTATGCAACGACTATTGGAAGCTCCAAAAACCAATACAACGCAATCTGATGATCCTGGATCAACACAGGCAGAATCCACGGTAGAAGAAAAAGAGGAAGTCATAGTGATGACTCCTAAAGAATCAGAGGTTATCGAGAATAAGCGTATTCCAGTCCCTGAACATATTGCGCCAGAACCAGAAAAAAGGGGCTTTTGGAGCCGTTTTTTTAGACCCTATGATTAACCACGATTGTTTAACTAATATGAACAAAGTCGTGAAACTTTGGTCAAAGAATAGGCGTGGAACGTGAAAAATCATAAAAAAAACCCACCTTGGGGAAGATGGGCTATCAACTAGAAACTACAGCATTGAATTTTCAAGAGAATTATAACGCATTTCGTATAAGGTGTATTATGTTAATTTTAGCGAAACTTATTAATTTCAAATAAGCTAAATCTTTATTTTTACTTGTAAAAATAAAATATCATTAAACGATAAAAGCTATAATCTTCATTTATTTTAATATCTCGGGGTAAAGACTTTGGCTGTATCAAAAACAATCTTCAATTTAACAGAAGAAAAAACATCAAAATTAGCCGTACTGATAGATGCAGATAATGCGTCAGCCAAAGATATCGAAAATATTCTCAATGAGCTAACCAAGTATGGTGAAGCAACAGTAAAACGTATATATGGAAATTTCGTTAATCAAAATGGTAGTTGGAAGCAAGCAATTAACAACTTAGCTATTAAACCAATGCAACAATTTGCTTATACAACAGGGAAAAATGCTACTGACGGTTTTATGATTATCGATGCAATGGACTTGCTCTATACAGATCGCATCGATGGATTTGCTATCGTATCTAGTGATAGCGATTTCACTGCTTTAGCTATTCGTATAAAAGAACAAGGAGCAACGGTATATGGATTCGGGAAAAAACAAACTCCTGAAGCATTTCGTAATGCTTGTTCACACTTCACTTATGTTGAAAACTTAACTGGTTACGAAGCACCTGCTCAACATCCTATAGTTCAAGCAAAAGAAGAACCATCAACTATTAAGAAAGAAATAGCTAATACAAGTAGTAAAGATGCTAGTCAAACTAAGTCTCAAACTAGCTCTAATTTGCCATTAGATAAAATCAAACAAGTTTTTGATGCACATGATACTGAATGGATTACTGTAGCTTCTTTAGGCTCACAGTGGAAACTTCTACAAGTTGATTTTGACCCTCGTACATATGGTTTTAAAAAACTTGGAGATTTAGTGAAATCATATACAAAAGTTTTTGATGTAGAAGAAAGACCAACCAGTACCAGTGATCATAAGAACTTATATGTCCGCTTAAAAAAGATAAAATAGCAAATTATTATGTTAATTTTAGCTTTCTTAAATTTAAGGAAGATATTTAATAAAGAGGAATTATGACAACCTGTCCAAAATGTAATTCAACAAATATTGATAAACTTAATTATGGAAAACGCGCTGGTGCTACCCTAGGTGGCGCTGCTGGTGCAGCTGGTGGTGCAGCTGCCGCAATAGGTGGTGCAGCTGCTGCTGGGAAAGCTGGAGCTATGCTAGGGGCTATTGCTGGTCCTGTTGGCATAGTTACCGGCGCTGCTGTTGGGACTGTAGCTGGAGCAATTGCTGGAGCACTTGCAGGTGGCACAGCTGGAGCTACAGCAGGTGCTGTTACAGGGCGTGCTATTGATCAGCATATCCTCAATAACTATGCGTGTCTAAAGTGTGGATATAAGTTTAATGAGGCATAAATATACCCCCATTTAACATAATGGTGGTTATACGCAATACACTTGTATATTAATATAAATATCAAAAACTTAACAAACTAAGAAAAATCCCAAAATGCCCAAAAAGCCGATTTTGAAACAAGTCGGCTTTTTTATGAGCGGTTTTGATAGTTTTTGCCAACACTTTTGCTCAAAAAACACTCAAAACCAAGAATCACATACACTCTATAAGGCTTTCAGCCTAAAAACAATCCACAATTTCTGCGGATAAATCTGGGGCTATTTTTAAGCCATTCTTGTACGCTTTGGCGTACATTAATTTAGGTGATTTACATCTAGAAGCTCTATAACTGAATTTTTATTATGGAATCACAGAACAGGAAGTTCTACATAATAAAAATAACCAACTCAGCACAAGGACGGTCTAGATATGACAGGAGTTATATCTTATAGCCCCCATACGAAAAACCCCGACAGGATGTCGGGTTTTTTTCATTTCTCTTTTTCTATCATGAATTCTTTTTTGACCTTTTCAAAAATATACTCATAAAAAGCATCTGAATCATTTCTGAGTTGAATACTGACAGTATCACTAATACGTTCATCTCTAATCCAGAAATCACCATCATGGATATAACAAGAGACTCTTAAAAAGGGATTTACTTTACCTTTAGCATTATTTGGACAATTATACAGAGGTGTATTTTTTACAAAATAATAGCCAATAACGAAAGGAAGCTTTTTACTTAGCTCTAAGAGAGCATTGAAAGAAGCTTTTGAAGAAAAATGAGTATCTACAACTTCAATTGCAATAAAAGGATTTTGATTTGTGCAATTTAGTGATATTGGTCGACCTAAAATATCAAATCGAACATAACCATTCTCAGAAATGGCAAAAGAAACCTCATCTTGCCATGAATAATCTTTCATCGTTTTTATCGTATGTAATGTTTTATCTGCAAAGCTATGAAAGAAATATGATTTTAATTTTATGGATGGATTTTTGTTTAAGTAGGATAAGAGCTTTTTTATAACAGAATCATGTTCAGTAGAGTCTTTCTGTCTATCTAAATTATGGCGAATTACACCCTTTCTATAAAAGTGAGGAATATCTTCACGATTTCTAATAAATAGTTCATATCTACACTCTTCAGAATCATATAGTTGCTTTGTTCTAGCAAATGCTAATGTTTCTGGGTTGCGTAGATCATTTGGTGTAATCGTTATCCAGTTATTATCTTGCTGATATGATGCTTGTTCATGTAAAGGCATAGTTATCAAGTCAATTTATTGGTGTGTAATAAAGCTTACTTACGGTTGAAAAAATGTATAGGGCTATAAGACATATTGACGACGGGACATGTCGTATGTTTTTTGGGAGTTACACTTAAACTTCGTATAAGAGATTTTATGTTAATCAGATGATCAAAAGGCCCGTGAATAGGGCCTTTCGTATAAGGTGTATTATGTTAACTTTAGAATTTTTTAATAATTAAGAATAATCTACTAATTATCAATGCTACTTATCGTCTGTCGACTTATTGTCATCATATTTTCATTATTTGGACTCAACTAAGTGATTTCAAATAATGTTTCGTAAACCTAGCCATAAATTACTATTGATTATTTCTGACAATTTAAAAGCATTTAGAGCGGCCAATAACCTTTCTCAAGAAGAATTAGCTGAGCTATGCAAATTGCATAGAACATATATAGGGGCCATTGAAAGGTGTGAAAAAAATCTTTCTTTGAGTTCTTTAGAAATAATTGCTGAAGCACTTGGAATCACTGTACCAGAACTATTGACTCCAAGAGAAGGCGATGACACTACCATCAGCGTATGATTACGTTCGTAATATCAAAAATGCTCAACTTACAATTCATGATCCTATTCAGGTAGGAGACCCTAATTTATGGATTCCAGACGAATTTTTAGAAGAACTTTTAAACAATAAATTAATGGGGTTAAATGTAAACTATCCCATTCGCACACGTTCAAAAGTTGTCAAACAAGCTGTTTGTGACGCATTAGGGTATCCAATAGAACAAAAATTCCCAAAATACCAGCCAAGATTTACAGGTCAAAATTTTGACACATACAATCAGCAGTCTTATAACTTACAAATATGGAATGAAGAAGTTTCTCCTCAAAGGAGATACGTTATTATTGGAATCAATAGTCAAAATATCATCTTTAAGGTTAAAGTGATTAGTGGATATGAGCTTGCTCTTTTAGATACTACTGGCACTATTACAAAGAAACATCAAGCTAGCTTCATTCCTTCAGCTACAGTTAATCGAGAGTTAGTTTCCTTATCGGATTCAGTATTGTTGAATCCATACTTAGCTCGCAGTTCATATATACCATCTCTATCGACTGAACCGACTGCTTTCCCAATATCTGGGGAAATTTTACCAATATCCGAAATTTTTAACCGCCTGAGTACCTTAATTGGTCAATCTTTCCCAGATCCAGGACCTACTCAAGAAAGACTAAGAGGAGCTGAACTACATAAATTAGTTTGTTCAGCTTTGGGATATAGCAACTATGCTGATGATGGAAAGTTCCCAGATGTTAAACACCAGTTACTAGAAGTTAAGTTACAAACATCGCCAACTGTTGATTTAGGTGTTATCTGTCCTAATCAGATAGATAACTCGGGAATTTCAATAAACAGTACAGCGATGCGTTACTGTGATACACGATATGCTGTTGTATACGGAGTTACAAATGGCATCACAGTAACGTTGACTCATTTAGTAGTTTCTACTGGAGCTGATTTCTTTTCTCGATTTACACAATTCCAAGGCAACGTGGTAAATGGAAAAATACAAATACCATTGCCCTATGACTTTTTTAATTAATTTCAAATACCTTAAAGACAAGTTCATCTAACTTGTCTTTAAGCTGTAATACATCTTCTTGATCTATTTCTTCATAGATCATCTTTGATAAGTTAATTAGTTCTTGAGATATCTCTAATTGAGGATCAGGAATAGGAAACTCTTCAACATATTGTTTCATGAATCTTCTCTTACCTGAATAGAGCTTATTGTTAAATTTATAGTCGTAAAACTGCTCGATAAACTTAGAATTCGCAACAGCTAAACATAGCCATAATAGCTCATCATCTTTACTATCATCTGGTGTAATCCAATAGCATTCACCATTAACGACATTACCTTCCAGATCTATCCAAAATTTTGGCTTTTCTGAGATATCTTGGAAAACAATCTTTGGCTTATCCCAAAGGTCTGGATTTTGTGGAACCCACAACTCATACCAATTTCGACCGGCTTCAATCAGATATTTCCTTCCACTCAATTGATCTTTGTAAGCCTCTAAATATTGTGCAGTGGCTGGATACTGATCTATATCTAATGCTTTTGTCTTTCCATTTTCACTTGTATGCGGATAAATAATTTCTTTAGGCTTATTTGGCCTAATAGCCTTAAATTGTTGCGCACACTTACTAGTTAACAAATATTTGATTAATTCAGGCTTCGGATCAAAAGCATCCCAATCATCACGTATAAATACTTTATCTGCTGTAGATTTGACGCCTACTCGAATTGGACCAATATCTTTAAATATCTTCCACGTATTCATAGCTACTTTCTGTAACCATGAATTGCTTTCCTTAGTTGTTACAGTCCATACATTATTTTTAGAATTACATAAATCTAATATTCCTCTAATAATTTCAAATTGAGATTTACCAATTTTAATATATTGAGTAGTACTATCAATTTCTGAAAAAATCGTTTCAACATCTTTATGATCTTTTTTTGATTTTTTAACTTCATAAACAGTAATAAATTCAGGGTCACCCTTAGTTTTTTTGTTGTTTTTCTTAGAGAAAACTAATGCTGGTAATACAGCTGCTGAACTAAATACCTTCGTATCACCCAAATCATAAATAGACTGTATATCTAAAGTTTCTAATAAATAATCTCGTAGTACATGACCAGATTTGATTGATAAAAAACGATTTGATGTAATAGTAGCTAATACCCCGTTATTACCAAGTAAATTGGACATAGCCATCATAAATGCATAATAAATATCCGTTTTTCCTTTTAAATTAAAATCTTTTGCTATCTTCTGAGATTTTTCACTACCAATAATTTGAGTACGAATGTAGGGAGGATTAGCAATAATGATGTCAAAGTCTGAATCTTTATTGGAATCATAAAATTCCAAAAAATCATCCTTTAATAACTTCAACTTAACGTTAGAATATTTCTCTTCAATTGATGAAGTAATTTTTTCAAAATTAGATTCATCGAGATCAACCCCAATTATTTCAATTTCTGAAAATTTCTCTGTATCTAAATTTAAAAGCAACTGCTCTATAAGGATTCCATCGCCAACACTTGGATCCAATATTTTAATTTTTTTATTCAAAAACAATGCATTATCTAAATAAGAAAGAGCTTTTTTTGCAACAAATTCAGCTAATTCAATTGGTGTATATGTAACACCATTTTTTTTATCCTCATGAATATTTTGAAATCGAGGGAGGGAGATATTCATGAATTTTTCATATTCCACTATAACAATCAACAATTATAACTGTGTAGAAAATAAATTTTTCATAGAAAATGATCCAAACGCCATAGTTTGACGTAATTCTGTCTATTTAACATAAAATCTCTTATACGAAGCTAGAAAAACCTAGAATACATTTCGGGCTCATAAAGACCATTTCCTAATCAACAGTTTGTCGATCATTCATTTTTGATTATTAATCTCAAGCAAAACGAAAAAATTGTGAATCCTAATTTTTTTAGATATAGTTAATTATGTAATGCAAATTACCGCACTCCTCAGCGCAAGAGGATATGACCATGAAAAACACAAAATCTAGGCATTAGCCTTACAAAATTTCTCTTCTCAAAGTAAGAAGAACGATAGTAGGCGTTAGCCCTTAATTTAGGGCTGACCACCCTAATTACATCTATTGTTTTCTTTCATCTCTACTAAATCCTGGCGAAGCTGCATGCTGGGGAAACCTCGCTGGTGCGGCATTCGAAGGGGGCTGAGAGGTGCAATTCCTCTCTTCTACCTAATTAAAAATTCAGTTGTTGGGCGACTTGGAAACGGGCGACATGGTGACATGTCTAAACCCTGTGTTTAAGAAAGTGGTGAAAATCCATAGCGTCTGACCATGAGCGATTTTGGTCTGATGTTCTGATCAGGTGGGCGGGAAAATATTATGTGATACGGAGAAAAACCGTATGTGGTTGCAAAGAGAACCTTTGGCGAATCATTGGCACTTGTGAATACATAAGCAAGGTCACCCGAATAGCTTAAGCCTGTAACGGCATCTCTCTAGAGATGCTGATCAGTAAAGAAATACTGCACTATACCCATTAACAGACCCGTAGCTGCTATAAGTGAGAGCTTCGAACAACTGCTCGCGAAAGGACAACCCTCGACTGAGGATGTATAAAATTGGCGAATGTGATGAATCGGGTTTAGCGAGAGCGTGGATTAGGGCGTATTTTTGATTTTAAACATTAACAAGGGAACTTTCACAGAGTGTAAAAGCTCTAAGCTAATAAGCCTTAGGCGGTGACGTACTAAGTTATAAAATGCTGAAGTGAGAGGGGAGATCAGGCAAGTACAAGCCGAAAGGTGCAGGCACTGCGAACGAATAAAAACGCAAGTGGTGCTAATTGGGAAAGCCTGAGCCGGGACGTAGTAGAGAAAAGTGAGAAGGTGCTTGGTCAGCAATCAGGTTGGTCACCTGATAAAACCTGAATACTTTAGAAAAGAGAACAATTTAGTAACTTCGTTACTATTCACTTCAAAACAAATTGACTTTTAAATGACATTTAAAAGTTTATATCTTTCAGAGCCTATTTCCATTGGATTTAGGCTCTATCTTTATTTTTTTATTTTAATCAAATCCTCAAAGGAATCATGGGAATAGGGCTTTATTAATTTAAAAGGAGGATGTGTGAAATTAAAGATAAAGGTAGGATGAGCTTTTTTGTTCTTTTTGAAAATCACATTTTTGATTACCCCAACATCATGTTGAACCCCAAAACTTGGATAAAGTTTTTCCAAGAAACTTAATTCACGTTCAATTCTTGAATAAATTTTTGGCTGATCTTCATCCCTATATTCTTTAGGAATATTCCTGGCTTTCTCAAATAGTTTATTTATTTTCTCAATTTTTCCTTTAATAAAATCCTTGTGCAATCGTACAACCCACTGATGGGAACTGTAATTTTCATACTTACCTCGAAGTCTTAAAGGAATTTCCAGTTTCTCAATGGTATAAACAGGTACTAATTTGTTATCAATATATGATTTCATAGCAAGTTTTTGAGTCTTATCAAAAATTGATATGAAATTTTCCTTACGTTCTAGACAAAAAATTTCATTTAAAACTTGGCTCCCTTTTTTAGAAACTTTATATGCCTCGGGGAAAGTTTTAAAAAAGCTCTCATCTAGATGAAATAAGAAAACCAAAGTAACTAAGTTCGCGGTTTGAAGATTTCTATTCTGTAGAACTAACAAATCAACTGGTGGAATACGTTTTTTGTTTCTACTTCTGATCGTCGCTGAACGATCAATCTTAAATAAAGCAGAGTACTCGTCAATCTTGGCTTTAGCTTTCGTTTCAGGCAGTGTAATGGTCAAATGATAGGAAGTACCTAGACGGACTCTCTTCTCAAGAAAAGACAGAAAATGGTGAGTTTGAGAACAATAAAAAATATAGGGGCAAGGCACAGTAAACCTCCAAAAGTTTTTAAATAACCTGTTCAGGACTGCTTACTGTGTAAGTTCAATTTATACAGAGATTAGTCAATCGTCAACTACATGTTTAATAATAATAAAAACCAAAACCCGAAGGGTTTTGATGTAAAAAAAGTCAAACAGCTTTATTGGTTGTTCTATAAAAAAAAGAAAGTGGGCAAATTGCCCACTAATATCTGCTTCTAAATAATGTTACAGAGCGAGTGTCTACGAGCGAACTGAAAAAATTCGCGCCTAGACTCTCTGAAAAACATTCTTTTAAAAATGAAAACTTAGAACAATAAGAAATTAGATGCAGATCTTTAAACCTAGATCGAGCGAAGCGAGCATAAAAACTTATGAGCGAAGCGAATTCCTAGTTCTTTTTCTTTTTATGATTTAAACCAGGTATTAGCCAAAAAATTGCCCCAACGAACTGAGCTTTAGCGAAGTTCAATAGAGTTTGAGCGTAGCGAAAACCAAGGGCAATTTTTCATGATGTATGCTTTTAATTATTTTAAATGCTTTTAAATGCTTTTAACTCGTCTGAAAGCCTTGATATACAATAGTTTCAGAGTCCATTAAACTAGGTTTATCGACCCATTAAACTAGGTTTATCGACCCATTAAACTAGGTTTATCGACCTTTAAAGCTAGGTTTATCGACCTTAAAGCTAGGTTTATCGACCTTAATAATTTTAATAGACACACTTATTTAAATAGTCTATTGTATAACCTAGTTTAATTATAAATTTATTATTAGAAATGAGTGAATTAATCGTTAAAGATAATGCCTTAATTCAAGCTAGCTATACGTTAGATACTGTTGAACAACGTTTAATTCTTCTAGCTATCGCTGAAGCAAGACAAACAGGTCATGGGATAACAGAAAATAGCTTATTAGAGGTACATGCAAGTAGCTATATAAATACATTCAATGTTGAAAAACATACTGCCTATACAGTCCTTAGAGATGCGTCAAAAAGCCTCTTCGATAGATACGTCACATACCATGATGTTAATCCTAAAACAGGTAAGGATCGTAGTTTCCATTGCCGTTGGGTTGATAAAATTGGTTATGAGACTCAGTCGGGAATTGTTTATTTAAGATTCACTCAAGATATTGTTCCTCTCATAACTAGACTAGAAGAGAACTTTACTAAATATGAGTTAGAGCAAGTTTCACGTCTAACTAGTTCTTATGCTATTCGACTCTATGAGTTGCTGATTCAATGGCGATCAGCAGGAAAGACTCCTGTTTTTGATCTGTCTATTTTTAGGCAGCAATTGGGTGTCGAAGCTCACCAATACAAAACTATGAGCAACTTTAAAACCTATGTTTTAGATTTTGCACTCAATCAAATAAATGAGCTAACTGACATAACTGCTAAGTACGAACAACATAAGAAAGGACGTACCATTTCAGGATTTTCGTTCTCTTTTAAACAGAAAAAAGATACCTCTAAAAAGGTAATTAAGACTGGAAATCCCTCTGATTATTTCTCGAAAATAACTGATCCACAACGTCACCTATTTGCCAATAAGC
>NZ_VPCK01000034.1:0-10920 GCF_013418255.1 Acinetobacter sp. YH12155 | reverse complement strand
TGTTCCATTTTAGAGATTTGTTTAAGATAAGATATAACTCATTGAGATGTGTCATAGTATTCGTCGTTAGAAAACAATTATTGTGACATTATTTCAATGAGTTATCTATTTTTGTCGTGTACAGAGCCGTATTTTATTAAAACCGCGCCGGATGAAATCAAAATTGTCGAGTGGGGCATTTATAACATGGTGCAGGCCTATACCGGCGACCGCAAACAGGATGCGGAATTTCTGCAGCAGATTTCACCGATTCAGCATATTACTCCCGCGTTTCCACCGGTATTTTTAAGTGGCGGCAATAAGGATTTTCTGACTGATACTCAATCTTTACCGCTGTTAGAGGTGTTAAAGCAGCAGCAGGTGCCAGTAAAAGCAGTATTTTATCCCGACTCTAAACGCTGGCTGATTCATGAATATCAGTTCTTAATGCATCTGCCCGAAAGCCAGCAGAATTTTGAGCAGACCCTGTCATTTCTGGCCGATTATAGTAAAGCGGATCAGACAGATAGATCCGCGCCCTAAAATCTGCTGGTCATCATGTTAGTCTTTAGGATTTGGCTTTCCAGGGAAATTTCATCACCAGTAACACCACCACACCGCAAACCAGTCCCCAGAAGGCCGAGCCAATGCCCCAGAACTGGATGCCTGAAGCGCTTAGTAAAAAGGTCATTAATGCGGCTTCCCGGTCATCGACCTCTTTAAAGGCAATAAAGGCGTTATGGCCAATGGTGCCAAACAGGGCGATACCGGCCAATGCAGTAATCAGCACTGCCGGAAAAGACATCAGCAGGCTGGTTAAGGTGGCGGCAAACAAGCCCATCAGGATATAAAACAGGCCACAGCTCATGCCGGCAATATAGCGTTTTGATGGGTCCGGATGCACCTGATGATCCAGACTAACGGCGGCACTAATCGCTGCAATATTCACGCTATAACAGCCAAAAGGCGATAACACGGCCTGCGCGGTACCGGTCCAGCCGAGCAACTGATTAACATGCGGCTGATAGCCGTAGCTTTTAATAATGGCGATGCCGGGCAAATATTGAGAGGCCAGATTAATCACCAGCAACGGTAAAGCCAGACCCAAAATCGCGGGCAGGCTAAATTCCGGACTGATCCACACTGGTTGTGCCAATGACCAGCTCACCACAGGAAAATGGAAATCCAGTACCAGTGGGCACAGCAGCATTGCGGCGATTACGGTCAGTACAATGCTATAGCGTGGCCAGAAGCGTTTTGACAGTACATAGGCTGCCAGTAAAGACAGAATAAATGCCCATTCATGTTGAATACTGGCGAACAAGGCAATACCAAATTTCAGCAGCACGCCGGCCAGCATGGCGCTGGTCAGGCTTTGTGGAATATAACGAAACAGACGTTCAAAAATACCGAAAAAGCCCAACAGTGCAGTCAGCACGCCACACACCAGAAAAGCCCCAATAGCCTGATTCAGACTATAACCACTGCCCGTGGCAATAATCAGGGCCAGCCCGGCGGTTGACCAGGACGTCGACACCGGATATTTGAATTTCCATGAGAGCAGCAAGCCCGACAGGCCAATGCCCAGACCCAAAGCCCAGAACCAGGAGGTAATCTGTTCGGCTGTGGCCCCTAAAGTTTGCGCCGCCTGAATCACCAGTACGGCAGAAACACTAATACCAATTAAAAAAGTGATAAATCCAGCAAAAACAGCCGGAATAGAAAAATCATGTATAAGCTTTTGCATAATCCGTTGCACAATAAAAATGGGAGAGAAAGCCGATAAATCATACGCCTTTCAATGGCCATCTAAACGCTCAAATCTTTATCAGAAGTTAAAAAATTTGCTTGATTTTTATAGGGTCGAGCTGGCTAGTTTTAAGCCAAAACCACAAAACAGCAGGCCAACTGCGGCCACACCGGTCGCGGTAAGGCGGTAATTCCGGTTGAAATAGGTTGCCAGTTTCATTCCGGAAAAAATCAGAATTGACAGATAACTCATGCTGATGATTTGCAGAATAATGGCCAGCAGGGTAAAGGTCAGCGCCGGATAAGGATAGGCCGGATCAACAAATTGCACAAAAAAAGACAGATAAAACAGAATCGCTTTCGGATTTAAAATACTAATGGTTAATGCGGTGCGAAAAGGATGAACCTGTTCTGGCGTACTGCTGCTATTCTTGGTTTGAGTCGAGCGGCTTTTCTCGGGCTGCCAGGTGCGATAGGCGGCAATCATCAGACGTATGCCCAAATAACTTAAATACAGCGCGCCAATCATTTTCAGCGCTATAAACAGCCATGGAAAACTGTGTAGCACGGAGGCTGCGCCAAAGGCGGTACACAGGATTAAAATCAGGTCACCGGTATAAACGCCTAAAGCGCCCAGATAGCCGGCTTTAATGCCAAAGCGTGAGGCAATTGACATCACATATAAAGAGTTGGGGCCGGGCAGGATCACAATTAAAATGGTTCCAATAATGAACGTCATTACGTCAGTGATACCAAACACAGGAAATCCAGAGAACTAAAAAGGCCGATGCAGCATTATATAGCAACATCGGCCTGGAATACGCGCACAGCGGCGCGGCTAAACAGAAAAATTAAGCTTTAATTTCGGCATCAATACCAAAGCCTTGGCGCAATAACTGGCTTAACTGTTCACGCGCTTTAATAAAGCCATCAATACCGCTTTGCAGTAACTGGAAGGCCATTAAGTCATGTTCCAGCTGCTGTTTAAATTTCTCTTTTGTGATCGGCTCCAGCTCGCCTTGAGCTTCAATCGTGTCACTTGAGAGTTGTGCTGTGACTTCACGCTCATCCTGTTCCAGTTCGGCCAGCAGGTTGGGTGAAACGGTTAACAGGTCACAACCGGCCAGCGCCAAGACCTGATCAATACTGCGGAAGCTGGCACCCATGATTTCAGTCTTCACCGCATGCTGTTTGTAGAACTGGTAAATCTTTTTCACGGACAGCACACCCGGATCTTTTTCAATTGGGTAGTACATGACATTTTCGGCTTTTTTGTACCAGTCCAGAATACGCCCGACAAAAGGGGAAATCAGCGTGACGTTGGCATCAGCGCAGGCATGTGCCTGATGCAGACCGAATAGCAAGGTTAAATTGGTATGAATGCCTTCTGCTTCCAGCTGTTTTGCGGCCTGAATGCCTTCCCAAGTTGAAGCAATTTTAATCAGGATGCGTTTCTGATCAATACCATATTCTTTATATAGCGCCAGCAGTTCTTTGGCTTTGGCAATAGTGGCATCTGTATCATAAGACAGCGAGGCATCTACCTCAGTCGATACACGGCCATCAATCAGTTTAAGAATTTCTACCCCGAACTTGACGGTTAAAATATCAATGGTGCGTTCAATCAGCTCGTCTTGCTGATAACCTTCCGCTTTGGCCTGATCAAAGGCTTCGGTTAAAAGCGGTTTGCTGTCGGCCTGTTCAGCCGCCGCGGTAATTAAAGACGGGTTGGTTGTTGCATCTAAAGGACGAAACTTTTCAATGGCAGTTAAGTCACTGCTGTCGGCCACAATAGTTGTTAAGCGTTTTAATTGGTTTAAGGCGTTCTGTGTCATTGAATCCGCTTCTCTAGTTGTTCGGTTATTGCTTATGCAATTATTTATAACACAAACTGGATTTAACCCAAGTGAAAAGCGTTACAGATCAGTGTCTAATTTGTGCTTTTTCGTTGATTGCGCAAGTGATTAATCAAAAAACGAGCAGCCAGCCCCAGTTTGCTTTCACGGCTCCAGACCAGATCGACAAAATATTCAAACTTGGGCGAGAAATCCAGAAAGTCCAAAACCTGTAGTTGCTGCTTTAAGTTCGGGTTTTCATTCAGCATTTGCAGCGGCAACACACCCCAGCCCAGACCCTGTAAAATTAACGAGCAGGCAGTATGATGATTATCAGTGCGCCAGTACTGTTTGGAAAATAACAGTTCCGGCTGAATACGACGGTCACGGCTGGCCACCACAATTTGCCGGCTGTGCAAAATAGCTTCAAAGCTGACCGGTGCCTGTTGAGCCAAGGCAAAATCTCGGGCCGCCACCGGCACCAAGGCTTCGCGTTTCAGTTCTACAAACTGCTCGCCACTGTCGAGCTGTTCACGTTCAAACATCACTGCCAGTTGCGCCGACTGTTCGACCAGCATGTGCATGGCATCTTCCTGTGGCGCTGAAAATATATTGATCTGTAGCGTTGGAAATTCCTGCTGCAGCAGGGCAATGTACTGGGTCCAGTCGCTATGAATCAGCTCGGAAACCACCACAATATTCAGTTCTGATTCCAGCCCTTCACTTAACGCTGCGGCATGCTGTTTCCACTGGTTCATTTCAACCAGCAGTTGCTCGGTCTTTTCATACAGGGTTAATGCCTGTGCGGTCGGCACCGGTTCACGCCCGATGCGTTGAAATAGATTCAAGTTCAGGTCAATTTCCAGATTGGCAATTGACATACTTACTGCAGATGGCACTTTTCCCAGTTGCCGCGCCGCTGCGGAAAAAGAACCGCATTCAATCACGGTTTTAAAGATGATCAGCTGTTCCTGGTTCACATTCATGGGCAGCAACCTGTCAATAATATTGAAAGATTCTAACTCGATTTGTCGATAATTTAAAAATAAGATGGCAGCAATTGATGAAATAGATACGGTTTAACATGTTGCTGTCGAAAAGAAGATTAATTCATGCCTTGAGTTATGAACTGATTTTACTGGTGATTATTGCCCTGGCTTTATGCCTGATTTTCAAGATGCCGCTGGAAGTGACCGGTAGCCTGGGTGTGGCCATGGCAGTAACCTCGGTCTTGTGGAATATGCTGTTTAATTATTTTTTTGAAAAATTTGAAGCACACAGACAGCTCCAGCGTACGGTGAAAGTACGGATTTTACATGCCATTGGTTTTGAAGGGGGCTTAATGTTAGCCACCATTCCAATGGTGGCCTATGCCATGCAGATGAGTCTGCCCGAGGCTTTTTTGCTGGATTTAAGCCTGACCTTATGTATTTTGGTCTATACCTTTATCTTCCAGTGGGGTTATGACGCGATTGAGGTACGTTTGGGCTATGCACCGGCCTATCGTGAGTTTGTTTAAAATACGTCTAATGAATTTAAGAGCAGACAATAAAAAGGTAATAAAACGTCCATAAAAAAAGCCACTGCACCAGGCAGTGGCTTTTTCAGTGAAGGCAGGGGAAATTACTTCTCGACAATCGCTGTTACACCTTGACCGCCTGCAGCACAGATTGAAATCAGCACACGACCTGAACCTTTTTCATTCAGCAGTTTGGCAGCAGTCGCCAGAATACGTCCGCCGGTTGCAGCAAATGGGTGACCAGCAGCCAGAGAAGAACCTTTTACGTTCAGCTTGTTACGATCAATTGAACCCAATGGTGCTTCTAGACCTAAGCGATCTTTACAGAATTTTGGATCTTCCCAGGCTTTTAAGGTCGACAGCACTTGTGAAGCAAAAGCTTCGTGAATTTCATAGTAGTCAAAGTCTTGTAGAGTCAGACCGGCACGTTCCAGCATCCGTGGTACGGCATAGGCTGGCGCCATAAGCAGGCCTTCTTTCTTCTCGACAAAATCAACTGCAGCCGTTTCATGGAAGGTTAAGTAAGCCAGTACGTCATGACCATTGGCTTTGGCCCATTCTTCAGAAGCAAGCAGAACACAAGATGCACCATCGGTCAGTGGGGTTGAGTTGCCTGCGGTCATGGTACGCGCATCACCTTTACCAAAGGCTGGTTTCAGTTTAGCCAGTTTCTCTACTGAAGAATCCGGGCGCAAGTTGTTGTCACGCTCTAAACCTAAGAATGGTGTGATCAGGTCATCAAAGAAACCTGCTTCATAGGCGGCTGCCATTTTCTGGTGTGAAGATGCAGCAAGTTCATCCTGCGCTTCACGCGAGATGCCCCATTCCAGCGCAGTAATCGCCTGATGGTCACCCATTGACAGACCGGTACGTGGTTCACCATTTTTCGGTGCATCCATCAGGTCTTTGATATTGATTTTGGTCAGCGCTTTTAAGCGGTCTTTACCGGTTTTGGCAATATTCAGCTCCAGCAGGGCTTTACGTAAACCGTCACCAAAAGCAATCGGGGCATCGGAAGTGGTATCGACACCACCAGCAATACCGACTTCAATTTGGCCCAGAGCAATTTTATTGGCCACTAAAAAAGCTGCCTGCAAACCGGTTCCACACGCTTGCTGAATATCGTAAGCAGGTGTTTCAGGAGCCAATTCAGTGTTCAGTACACACTCACGAGTCATGTTAAAATCACGGCTGTGTTTGAGTACGGCACCGGCAACGACTTCACCGAGGCGTTGGCCTTCTAAACGATAACGTTCTACCAGACCATTTAAAGCGGCGGTGAACATATCGATGTTTGAGGCAGTGAAGTAAGCGCCATTTGAACGTGCAAATGGAATGCGGTTACCACCGATAATCGCAACGCGACGGACAGTGTTTTGGCTCATGGTATTATCCTGTTGACCAGATGTTTCAGTTGTAGTTTCAGAAGGAGGAGGGGTTGTACTTTTTTTACGGGTAGACGCCGCACGGGTGCGTGCAGGTTTAGCCGCAGGGTTTGCTGACGAATTTGCCGTGCCAGAACTTTTGGTTGTACGCGTTGTACTTTTTGATGTATTTGACACAGTTTCTGTAGCAGAATTTTCGACCGCCGGATTTTCTTGAGTTGTTTTGCTCATAAGGCTTTTCCAAGCATGTTGATGATCTTCTTAGGGGTTACATTAGCATAATCTAGAATAGCCTGAATTGACTACAATGACATTGCAGAATGCTTTCAGGTCAAGTCATCTGTATATGATCTCAAGTATTATTCATAACAAACTGATCGATCTATTGAAATACAAAGTATCTGACATCATATTGAAGCTAAAGGATAACTTTAGATTAATCACAAATTCATTTTGTCTGAGAGATAATAATCATGACTGACCAATACCAAGCTTTTGCAAAATCTCCAATTGGTAAATTTGTCATTAAAAATTTAGGCCTGCCATCCCCAACTTTCCTTGAGCGTTTTGACAGCGCGACGCCTGTGGTCAAGGGTGCAGTTTTGTTGGGCGCAGCGCCGGAAAGCACATTATCAGGTGCAATTGCCCAGGTTCTGGCCAATATCCATGCCAACAGCTATGCCGGCAATAATGCAGAATTACAGCAGGCTGCTGCACAAGCCGGTTTAAACCTGTGTGCTTTTAACGCGGGCGATAAAGAATCTAAATTTAAAGCGGTGGTCTTTGATGCCTCAGGCATTCAGAACTCTGAACAGTTAAATGCGCTCTATAACTTCTTTAATCCGGTGGCGCGCCAGATTCAGGCCTCTGGCCGTGTAGTGGTGATCGGCACCACACCGGAAACCGCCAAAACGGTAAAACATGCAATTGCACAGCGTGCGCTGGAAGGCTTTGTTAAATCGGTCGGGAAGGAGTTTAAAAAAGGCATTGCCGCCAATCTGATTTATGTTGATGACGGCGCAGAAGCGAACCTGGAATCGAGCTTACGTTTTGCCTTGTCACCGCGTTCGGCTTATGTATCGGGTCAGGTGATTCGTGTTTCTAAAGCAGACACGGTCGATGTGGATTGGGCTAAACCACTGGCAGGTAAAACCGCGGTTGTGACTGGTGCCAGCCGTGGTATTGGTGAAGCGATTGCGCATGTATTGGCACGTGATGGCGCGCATGTGATTTGTCTGGACGTACTACAGCAACAAGCTGACTTGGACCGTGTTGCCTCTGAAATTGGGGGTTCAACCTTGGCAATTGATATTACCGCCGCTGATGCGGGCGAGCAGATTAAAGCGGCAGCTGCTGCACAGGGCGGTCTGGATATTATCGTGCACAATGCCGGTATTACCCGTGACAAGACACTGGCCAATATGAAGCCTGAACTGTGGGATCTGGTGATTAACATTAACTTGGCTGCGATTGAACGCGTGAACGACTATCTGCTGGAAAATGACGGTCTGAATGCCAATGGCCGTATTATCTGCGTATCGTCTATTTCAGGGATTGCTGGTAACCTGGGCCAAACCAACTATGCAGCATCAAAAGCAGGCGTGATTGGAGTGGTGAAATATACGGCACCGGTGCTGAAAAATGGTGTGACTATTAACGCTGTGGCTCCGGGCTTTATTGAAACCCAAATGACTGCGGCCATTCCGTTTGCCATTCGTGAAGCGGGCCGCCGTATGAACTCGATGAGTCAGGGCGGTTTACCGGTTGATGTCGCAGAAACCATTGCCTTCTTTGCCTCAACTGCATCTACCGGTTTAAATGGTAACGTGGTGCGTGTTTGTGGTCAGAGTCTGTTAGGGGCTTAATATATCCCTCACTCGGAATCCCCCCTAAAATCCCTCTTTAATAAAGGGGGACTTCTTCTCCCTTTTTGAAGGGAGGTCGGGAGGGATTTGAGGGAATTAAAATAGAAAACCCAATTCTTATTAAAGAAAGGGTGATTTAAAAGATAAATATTCCAAAGGTTCAGTATGAATACTCGCCATTTTAGTCAACTTCCCAAGCCGTATTTAGCCTATCCAAAAGTGATTCAGGGCTTAATTTTTAAAAAGCCGAAGGGTGAAAAAGTTCTGCCGCAAGTTGAATATGTGGTGGATTCATTCAAGGTCGACCAGAAGCATCTGAAAGCCTATAACGAAGTCTGTGGTTTTAAAAATAACGGCTATATTCCGGCCATTTATCTGGCGGTGTTATCGCAAAGCCTGCAAATGCACATGATGACTGCGGAAGCTTTCCCATTTCCGATTTTAGGTCTGGTGCATATCCGCAATCAGCTCAAGCAATACCGTAAAGTTGGCGTGAATGAGCAGCTGACTTTATCCTGCAAGTTTGGTGAATTGCAGCCACATGACAAAGGCGTACAGTTTGATTTTATCACCACTGCTAAAGTTGGTAATGAAGTGGTGATGGAAGGTTTAACCACCTATTTGTCACGTCAGAAAAGTGGCAACAAGCCCGCGGCCAAAGCAGCAGAAAGTGCCGTACCGGATTATGTACCGGCAGGACAATGGGATGTGTCGGAAAATACCGGTCGTCGTTATGCGCTGACATCGGGAGATTTTAACCTGATCCATATTCATGCGTTAACCGCCAAAGCCTTTGGTTTTAAACAGGCCATTGCACATGGTATGTGGAGTAAAGCCAAAGCGCTGGCCAATATCCAGTTGCCAGATGCGTATGAAGCTGATGTCTGGTTTAAGTTGCCAATGTATCTGCCATCTCAGGTGGAATTCTTGACGGCACAGCAGGCACAAAATACTGACTTCCTGATTCGCAGCAAAAAGAATCAGAAGCCGCATGTCAGCGGTAGCATTCGCGCACTTTAAGTCATAGCGCCTAAGTCCAAACCGGATTTAGGCTTTTTTCATTGTTCATCTTGTTGCTGGAAAGGATGTATGAACAGCATAAAAGATTATCTGCGTGCAGATATTCAGAATTATCGTGGTTCAGTGGAAGAACCATTTAAAGATTTAGCCCATCTGTTTAGCCGTTTTCAGGATGCCCGCTCAACGCAAGGCGGCGCTGCGCTGGTGGTTTATTTTCAGGGTCATAAAGTCGTTGATATTTATACCGGTCAAAAATCTGCCAATGAGGCCTGGCAGCCGGATAGTCTGTCGGTCTGCTATTCTACCGGAAAAGGCGTGCTGGCCACGCTGGCACATATTCTGGTGAGTCAGGGGCGGCTGGATTATGATGTGCCGGTGGCTGAATATTGGCCAGAATTTGCAGCGCAGGGCAAACAGCAGCTGACTTTAAGAGAGATGCTGTGCCATCGCAGTGGTTTATACGATATCCGTAATCTGATTGCCGATGCCTCGGAAATGGCCGACTGGTCGCATATGCTGGAGGTCATTGCCGCGGCCAAACCGCGTTTTCTGCCGAACAGTGATGCAGCCTATCAGCCCCTGACCTTTGGCTGGCAGGTCGGTGGTGTCTTGGAAAAAGCCTGTAATGAAAGCTTGGCTGTATTGATGCAGCGTCATTTAAGCGAGCCATTGGAATTAAACGGAGCTTATTTTGGCGTGCCGGTAGAGGAATTAGCGCGGGTGGCGCGACCGTTTGCCACATCTCAGCCCGCCCAATCTGCCCAGCCTCCCAAAAAACAGGCTGCTGCTAAACCTGCACGTACCGCATCGCCTTTAGAAAAGCTGCTGGCCTTCAGTCGGCAACATCCGCAAGATTTTCAGGATGCCATGATTCCCAAAGGCATGAAAAAATTTTCATTCTTTAGTGATGCCGGTTTACAGGCGATTGTGCCGGCAGCCTCCGGGGTATTTACCGCACAAAGTCTGGCCAAAATCTATGCCATGCTGGCGCAGGGTGGCCAATGGCAGGGGCAACGACTGATTTCACCACAGGTGTTTCAGGCCCTAAGTCAGGTGCAATATACCGCCCGTGACCGGGTGATGCCGCTGCCGATGCATTGGCGTTTGGGCTATCACCGCATTTTGAGCCTGGGCAAGTCGGCATCGTCGGGCTTTGGTCATATTGGTTTTAATGGCTCAGGTGCCTGGTGTGATCCAGAGCGGAATTTAAGTTTTGCTTATACCCATAATTTTCCGACCGGTTCCATCACCGGCGATTATCGCTTGTGGGGATTAACCCAGGAAACCTTACGCTGTGCCGATGGTGTGTTAAAAGGCCGAAAGGGCTGGTTTTAAACAGTTTGAGATGATTTTTAGCTGTAGCTTGTGCTATGTTCTGGCACTAGTCAATTTGATGTTGTGCAAAGATGAAAAAAGTCATTTTGATTCCGCTGGTGGCCAGTCATTGCTGTCCCACAATTTTTCACAAGAGGAAGCTCATTTGAGCTTCCTCTTGTTTTATGGGTATTTTATCGGGTGAAAATAAAGCTTTTAAAGTTCTTCTTTCAAACAAATTCACTTGAATTATT
>NZ_VPCK01000033.1:0-11541 GCF_013418255.1 Acinetobacter sp. YH12155 | reverse complement strand
TCAAATGGCGATTCAGCGTTTAATTGGTTTTGGGAAAAAAGAAGAGTTTAAGGAAATTTTGGCAATTTTAAGAAAGCAGAATCCTGATAGGATAAGGGTTCTGTGAAATTTGTCGTGTACAGAGAAATTTGTGGAAATTTTCTCCGGGGCCGTGGAGCAGCTCAACACTCAAGATCAGCCCTTGCATATTGTTGATTTTGGTTCCGGTAAAGGCTATTTAACCTTTGCCCTGTATGACTATCTGGCCAAGCATCAGCAGATACCGTATGTGACCGGTGTGGAACTGAATCCGAAAATGGTCGCGTTCTGTCAGCAGGTGGCGCAAGATTCCGGCTTTCAGCAACTGGACTTTTTCCAGGGCGATGTCCGTACCTATGCACCGGAACAGCTGGATGTGATGATTGCCTTGCATGCCTGTGATGTCGCCACCGACTTTGCCATTCACACCGGCATTCGCCTGAATGCACAAATGATTATGTGCGCGCCGTGTTGCCATAAAGAATTGCGTCCGCAGTTACAGGCACCCAAAGTGCTGCAACCGATGCTGCACTTTGGAATCCATGCCGGACAGCAAGCAGAAATGCTTACCGATACCATTCGGGCTTTATTGCTGAAAGCCTATGGTTATGAGACCAAGGTGTTTGAGTTTGTGTCACTGGAACATACCAGCAAAAACAAGATGATTCTGGCCACCAAACGCAAAGACTATACTGCGCCAGATGCGGCGGTGCTGGCCCAGATTCAGGCCTTAAAAGAACTCTATGGCATTCAGAAACATTCGCTGGAGCTCTTGCTGAATGATCAGTGGGACCAGCAGGATATCGGACGTAAATGTTAAGGATAAAACAATGAGCCAGATCAGTATTCATGCCGGCAGCTGGCAGGACTTGCAGGCCGATGCCAAAGTAATTCGTGAAGCGGTTTTTATTCAGGAGCAGGTGATTGCCCCGGAAGATGAATGGGATCAGGAGGATGCAGTAGCGCTACATTTTGTCGCGTATGCACAGCAGCAGCCGATTGCCACCGCACGGTTGCTCTCCAACCATAGCATTGGCCGGGTCGCGGTCTTAAAGTCTTACAGGGGCTTAGGTCTGGGCAAGAAAGTGATGGAAGCCATTATTCAGCAGGCCCAGCAGGAGCAGCGTCCGTTTCTGGTGTTGTCGGCACAAGTGTATGCCACCGGTTTTTATCAGCAGCTTAGTTTTCAGGTCGAAGGTGAGGAATATCTGGACTGCGGCATTCCACATATTCGGATGCGCCGTGAATTGCATCCAACCGAAGAAAAATAGCAATCTGCATCCAATAAAAAAGCGGACATGGAGTCCGCTTTTTTAATATTTGCTGATTAGTGACCGTGTCCAGTGGTATCGCTATGGCTTTCATCCATGGCAGCGTGTTCCGCTTCGGTCATTTGATGCTGTTCTGCACTGGCCGCCGCACGAGCTTCACGTGCTTCGCGATCAGCCTGAGCTTTGGCTAAAGCCTCTTCAGACATGGCAGGCGCATTTTTAAACGCATGTTGCTGGGTGTTGTGTTTATTCTGCTGGCTTGGCATATAGTCCGGTTCATTGCTCACGGCAAGATAGAACAGGCCAAGAAATAACGCACCTAAAACCGAGAAAATAATAAGTGCTTTCCAACCCCAAGGAGATTTTTCTGGAGATGAGTGGTCGGTCATAACAAACTGCCCAATTGGATAAAAAGAAAACTGAATCTGTTGAAACTTTATAACATAATTATTTCAAAGTCCAAGCCAAGAAAATGCTTTCCTTGCGCCGAGGCGCGGCTCAATACTGTCGCCAGAACAGACAAGAGGCCCTAAAGGCCTCTTGAATGCTACCCAGATGGATGGGTTTAAATTTGTTCACCTTGCGCGACTTTATCTTTCAATAACTGCGGTGGGGCAAAACGCTCACCATAGCGTTGTTCCAGAGCTTGTGCTCGGTTTAGCGCATCTTTTAGTCCATATTGATTCAGGAACTGCAGGGCACCACCTGTCCACGGGGCAAAACCAATCCCGAAAATCGAGCCGACGTTACCATCTACCACCGATTCCAGCACGCCTTCTTCCAGACAGCGCAAAGTATCCAGCGATTGGACAAACAGGAAGCGGTCAATCAGTTCCTGCTCATCGACAGTCTGCTCTTTTTTCCAGTAACTGAGGCCTTCCCAGAGCGATTTTTTGCCACCTTCAGGATAGTCATAGAACCCGGCGCCGGCTGCTTTACCTTTACGGTTAAACTGATGGATCATGGTTTCAATGACTTCATCTGCACCTGAGCGTGGGCGTTCTTTGCCTTCCGCCTGCAAGGCTTTGCGGGTTTCTGCCGCGACATGCTCGGATAAGGTCAGCGAGACTTCATCCTGAATCGCCAGCGGTCCAACAGGCATCCCGGCTTTGAGCGCGGCCATTTCAATTTTGGCCGGATGGATGCCCTCTGCCAGCATACGCAGACCTTCCTGCACAAAGGTACCAAACACACGGCTGGTAAAGAAACCACGACTGTCATTGACCACAATAGGCGTCTTGCCAATCTGCTGGACAAAGTCATAGGCCTTGGCCACGGTTTCACGATTGGTGTTCTGGCCTTTAATAATTTCAACCAGTTGCATCTTATCGACCGGACTAAAGAAATGCAGGCCAATAAAACGGCTTTGATCGTTCGCGGCTTGCGCCAGACCGCTAATGGGCAGGGTCGAGGTATTGGAGGCCATCACGCCATCGGCAGTCAGATAGCCTTCGGCTTCCTGGGTCACCTGTGCTTTTAATTGCTGATTTTCAAACACCGCTTCAATGATCAGGTCACAACCAGCCAGATCTGCGGTTGAGGCCGTTGGGGTAATGCGTGCCAGAATCTGGTCACGTTTTTCTGCAGTCATCCGCCCTTGAGCAACTTTTTTATCCAGCAGTTTCTGGCTGTAGGCTTTGCCTTTTTCAGCATTTTCTACAGCAACATCTTTCAGGATGACCGCAATGCCTTTAATGGCTGCAGCATAGGCAATTCCGGCACCCATCATTCCGGCACCTAAAATACCGACTTTTTTCGCCTGCCACTGCGGAATATCCTGTGGGCGGCTGGCACCGGATTTAATGGCATTCAGGCCATGCCAGAAGGTGCCAATCATATTTTTAGAGACCTGACCGGTCGCCAGATAGGTAAAATAACGTGATTCAATGGTCAGTGCGGTATCGACATCAACCTGTGCACCTTCGACCGCAGCCGACATAATTGCTTCCGGTGCTGGATAACAGCCTTTGGTCTTGTCACGTAAAATCGCCGGAGCAATCGCCAGCATCTGCGCCACCGCTGGATGTTTCGGATCACCGCCCGGAATTTTATAGCCTTTTACATCAAACGGTTGTTGTGATTTCGGATGTGCCTGAATCCAGTTGATGGCTTTTTGCAGCATTTCATCTGCTGAGTCGGCCGTGTCATGGATCAAGCCCAAAGACAGAGCTTTTTCTACCCCAAACTGTTTGCCTTCGATTAAAAATGGAAAAGCAGTTTGCAGGCCGAGCAGACGTACCATCCGCACGATGCCGCCACCGCCTGGCAGCAACCCTAAAGTCACTTCGGGTAAACCGAATCTGGTTTTCGGGTCATTCAAGGCAATGCGGTGATGGCAGCCCAGCGCCAGTTCCCAGCCACCGCCAAGAGCTGTGCCATTTAAGGCAGCCACCACCGGAATACCACGCGTTTCGATATAACGCAGCTGGGCTTTCATGCCTTCCACCATCTGGAAAAAATCGCTGGCCTGTTCCGGTTGAGCCTGAATCAGTTCATCGAGATCACCGCCGGCAAAGAAGGTTTTTTTGGCCGAACGGAAGATAATTCCGGCAATCTGTTCATCGGCTTTGAGTTTTTCCACGGTTTCCGCCAAAGCGGCACGGAAATCTGCATTCATGGTGTTGGCGGACTGGTTTGGCGAGTCTAGCGTTAAGATTACAATATTGTCGGCGTTTTTTTCGAATTGAATAGCGCTCATGCGGCTCCTCCTTAAACCAGTTCAATAATGGTGGCAATACCCATACCGCCACCGACACATAAGGTGGCCAGACCACGTTTTTTGCCCTGACGTTCCAGCTCATCCAGCAGGGTGCCTAAAATCATGGCACCGGTGGCCCCGAGTGGATGACCCATGGCAATTGCACCGCCGTTGACATTGACTTTGGCCGGATCGACCTGCATCTCGTTAATAAACCGCATCACCACCGCCGCAAAAGCTTCATTGACTTCAAACAGGTCAATGTCCTCAATGCTTAAGCCAGCTTTGGCCAGAGCTTTACGGGCTGCCGGTGCAGGACCGGTGAGCATGATGGTCGGGTCAGCACCAACCAGTGCCGTGGCCAGCACTTTGGCGCGTGGTTTTAAACCCTGTTCCTGTACGGCTTTTTTCGAGGCCAATAACACCAGCGCGGCACCATCGACAATACCGGAGGAGTTACCGGCATGATGCACATGCTGAATTTTCTCGACTTCAGGATATTTTTGCAGTGCAATGGCATCAAAACCCATCTGTCCCATCATTTCAAAACTTGGATTGAGTTTGGCCAGGCCTTCCGCGGTGGTATTCGGCTTAATAAATTCATCTTTGGCTAGAATTACAACACCGGCTTTGTCCTTGACCGGCACAATTGAACGCTCAAAATGACCATTGGCCTGCGCAGCCGCGGCTTTCTTTTGTGACTGCTCGGCAAAGGCATCGACATCGGCACGGCTATAGCCATCAATGCTGGCAATTAAATCGGCACCAATGCCTTGCGGGACAAATTTCGAGGCCATGTTGGTTTCCGGGTCCAGCGCCCACGGGCCGCCATCTGAACCCATTGGTACGCGGGACATTGACTCCACTCCACCGGCGACGACCAGATCTTCCCAGCCAGAGCGGACTTTTTGCGCGGCCAAGTTCACGGCTTCTAGACCGGAGGCACAGAAACGGTTGATCTGCACACCTGCCACATCATTGTTCCAGCCGGCAGCAATCGCTGCTGTTTTGGCAATATCGGCACCTTGATCACCGACCGGTGTGACGCAGCCCAGCACAATATCATCGACCTGGGCAGTATCCAGCTGATGGCGCTGTTTTAATTCACGCAACAGGGTGGTGACCAGACTGATCGGTTTCACTTCATAGAGTGAACCATCTTTTTTTCCTTTTCCGCGTGGTGTGCGAATGGCATCAATAATATAAGCCTCGCTCATGTGCTATCCCTTTGATGAGTTTTAAATTGTTATGCTTTTTGAGTGTAATGATTAATTGATGAAGTGCAATGACGAGAACGGGCGAGGTCAGATGATGCTTTTCGCCAATAAAAAAAGCCCTCACTTGGCGGTGAGGGCGGAGAGGAAGATCAAACCTGAAAAGACGTTGTCTAAAAAATGTTTAGTGATAACCGTGTAACTGGCGATATAGTCCTGGTGTCACTCCAGTCCATTTTTTAAAGGCACGGTGGAAGGTACTGGTTTCACTAAAGCCGACCTGTTGCGCTACATCTTCTAGCGTCAGTTCCGGATTCAGCAACAGGTGAATCGCGGCATCACGACGTAAGGCATCTTTGACGCCCTGATAGCTTTTACCTTCGGCTGCCAGACGGCGGCGCAGGGTTTGCGGCGACAGATACAGCATTGAGGCAACATCATTCAAGGTTGGCATTTCTTCGCCAATCTGGCTCTTCAGGACATCACGAATTCGTGAAGTTAAAGAGTTGGTATTTTTGAATTTCACTAATAACTGTGCCGGTGCCGCTTTCAGGAATTCTTCCAGGGTTTCTTCATTCTGGCGAATTGGCAAGTCCAGATAGTCGGCCGCAAAGGTAATTTCGGTACGCGGCATATCAAACTGCATCACTGGGGCGAAGAACAGCGCATCATATTCATCGGCATGGGCAGGGCGCTCATAACCAAAGTGGACACGTTCCAGCGGCAGACGGCGTTCAATTAACCACGATGCCAGACCATGCCAGATCATCAGCATACTTTCAGTAATAAAGTGGTCCGGGTCCATGCTCTTAGGAATTAACGGCACCAGACGGGCTTCGTGTTTGTCACGTTCCAGCGTCACCGACCATTCATCGCCAAACAGTTTATAGAACTGGGAGGACAGTTCTAAGGCATCACCCAAGGTTTTGGCATGGATGATCAGCTGGCACATGATGGCAAAAGTACCTAAGCGGCGGCCTTGAACATCAAAGCCAATGTGCTCGTCCTGAGTCACCATCCACAGCATTTTAATAAAACGGGTATATTGTTCTGGCGAGATTCGCGCTTTGGGCTGGCGTAACAGCTCGGCCTCAATACCCACGTGTGATAATAAGGTCTCGACGTCCATGCCAAGGCGTTTGACACCGGTTAGAGCCGCATTTACGAAGTGGATACTGATGGTATCGCGGCTCATATTAAAGCCTTCTGACTCTTTGTCTTTGGTAATCACGTATGTTTGACCTAAATGACATTAAAAATAAAGTTTTTGGCAATTTACTTGAGTTGTTTTGCCATTTTCACATATTAAATTGCCGAAATGATCAAGGTAAATGGCTGAACATGACATTGTGTTTATGCTTTTATATTTCTAAGATGATGAAAAAATCAACACAAATAGAGTAAAAACTCCAATGTCATACGCTTTAAACGGACTCAAAGTTTTAGATTTTTCCACCTTGTTACCCGGACCATTTGCCACGCTTTATCTGGCCGATTTAGGCGCAGAAGTGGTGCATATTGAATCACCGAACCGTCCCGATCTGGTCCGGCTATTTCCGCCCTATGCCAATGGCCAGGCGACTTCGCACAGTTACCTGAACCGCAATAAACAGTCGGTGACGCTGGATTTAAAAGACCCGGACAGCATTGCACAAATTAAAGCCAAAATTAAAGATTACGATATTGTGGTTGAGCAGTTTCGCCCTGGGGTAATGCAGCGTTTGGGGCTGGATTATGCCACATTGGCAGAAATTCATCCCGGACTGATTTATTGTTCCATTACCGGCTATGGACAAAGCGGTCCTTATCAGGCCAAGGCTGGACATGATATCAATTATTTAGCGCTTTCCGGTATTGCCGGGCATAGTGGCCGGGCACAGTCCGGGCCACCGCCAATGGGCATTCAGATTGCTGATGTTGCAGGTGGCTCACTACATGCGCTGGTCGGTATATTGGCCGCCGTCATTGAACGGCAAAGCAGCGGACAGGGACAATATATTGATATTTCCATGACTGACTGTGTGGCGGCCTTAAACAATATGGCTGCGGCAGCCAGCCTGGCCGGACAGGAACAGCAGCGTCCCGAAGCTGGCCATTTAAATGGCGCGATTTTTTATGACTATTATCGTACCTCAGATGGCCGCTATCTTTCGATCGGTGGTTTGGAGCCACAATTTATGCAAGGTCTGGCCGCGGTCCTGGAGTTGCCACTAATTGTGGAAAAAGGAAGTTCTTTTGATTCAGACGACCGGCAGGCGGTGAAACAGGCCATTGGCAATAAAATTCAATCCAAAAGCTGGGTAGAATGGCAGCAAATATTTGCCGAGCAGGATGTTTGTGTCGAACCGGTGCTGTATTTAGAAGAAGCACTGCATTCACCACTGGCCCAGCAACGCGAATGGGTGGTTCAAGTGCCACTGGAACAGGACAGCCCAGACACTGAAGCGCAGTTGGCCTGCCCGATTAAATTCTCGCGCTCCAAAGCTCGTTATGATTTCCGTGGCCAAGGTTTGGGGCAGGGGAACTGGTAACGCGCCGGTCTATAAAAGAGGTTTATCAGCCAATATAAGATGTTTATCCAGACCCAAAAGTGAGGATAAACATCTTATGAAAAAAAATGCTAAATAACGCAAAAAATAATGAAAGATCCAGAAAATAATAATGAATGGCTGCAAAGGCTTGCTTACAGCGCAAGTCCAGCTGACTTATCAATAAAATCGCTATGAAATATGTAAAAAACGCATTTTGTTGATAGATAAAATGTCGCTATCCTGTCGGTCGTTATAATGAAACTACTAGCTGTACGCCATGTATTTATATACTGATTTCGATCAGCAACTGATTAATGAACGTGTTGCGCAGTTCCGTGACCAGACGGAACGTTATTTAGCGGGCAAATTGACAGAAGATGAATATCGTCCACTTCGTCTCCAAAATGGTTTATATGTACAGCGCTATGCGCCAATGTTACGTATTGCCGTGCCTTATGGTTTAATGAGCTCGACCCAGCTGCGTAAAGTCGCCGCCTTGGCCAAGGCCTATGACCGTGGTTATGCCCACGTTTCAACACGTCAAAATATTCAGTTTAACTGGCCTGCACTAGAAAACGTGCCAGATATGCTGGCTGAACTGGCCACAGTTCAGATGCACGCGATTCAAACCTCAGGTAACTGTATCCGGAATACCACCACGGACCAGTATGCCGGTGTGGTCGCTGGTGAAATTGCCGATCCGCGTCCGACCTGTGAGCTGATCCGTCAATGGTCGACTTTCCATCCAGAATTTGCCTTCTTGCCACGTAAATTCAAGATTGCGGTATCTGCACTTGAAGAAATTGACCGTGCGGCAACTGCTTTCCATGATATTGGTGTGTATATTGTACGCAATGCAGCCGGCGAAATGGGCTATAAAATCATGGTTGGCGGTGGTTTGGGTCGTACCCCAATCATCGGTGCAGTGATTAAAGAATGGCTGCCACGTGAAGACTTAATTGCTTACTTGGAAGCAGTGCTGCGTGTCTATAACCTGCACGGCCGTCGTGATAACAAATATAAAGCACGTATCAAGATTCTGGTAAAAGCACTCACGCCAGAAGTATTTGCCGAGAAAGTTGAAGCTGAATTTGCACATACGGTGAAAACCTTAAAAGTCGATGCAGACACCCTGAAAAAAATGGATGAGAACTTTACGCCATTCGATTATCAGGACTATGCAGATGAGGACTTCACCGCGCTGTTTGCACAATATCCGAAGTTCAAGCAATGGTTTAACATCAATACCAATGCACACAAAGTGAAAGGCTACCGTATTGTCACCATTTCACTGAAACGTGCCGGTATTGCCCCGGGTGATGTCACCACGGAAGAAATGAACCTGATCGCTGACCTGGCTGATCAGTACACTTTCGGTGAATTACGTACTACACACGAGCAGAATATTGCGCTGGTAGATGTACCACAAAAAGACCTGTTTGCCTTATGGCAAACCCTGGATCAACACAATCTGGCGCGTGCGCACATTGGTTTCTTGACTGATATTATCTGCTGCCCAGGCGGTGATTTCTGCTCGCTGGCCAATGCCAAATCAATTCCAATTTCTGAAGCGATTTCACGCCGTTTTGATGACCTTGATACCATTTACAACCTGGGTAAACTGGATCTGAACATCTCCGGTTGTATGAATGCCTGTGGTCATCACCATGTCGGCAACATCGGGATTTTAGGTGTTGATAAAAAAGGCGCGGAATTCTACCAGATTACCCTGGGTGGTAATGCTGATCATGATGCCTCAATCGGTGACATCTTAGGGCCATCATTTGCTGCGGAAAAAGTGCCAGATGTGGTGGAAGAAATTTTAAATACTTATCTTGACCTGCGCCAGGAAGGTGAAGAGTTTATTGATACCTATCGCCGTGTAGGCATTCAACCATTTAAGGAGCGTGCATATGCTTAATACCGCACTACAAGTGCTCTCTAAAGATGGCACGATTGCAGACAATACTTACCAAATTATTGGTGAAGATGGCGTGTTACCACAAGGTGATGTGGTTTTAACGGTTGAGCAGCTCGATCAACTTGCTAATGTTTCAGGTAAAAAAGCATTGTACTTAACCGTAGATGCTTCGCCTGAAACCAATGAGTTTCCGTTAGATCAGCTCGATGCCATCTTTATTGAGTTTGCAGGCTTTAACGATGGTCGTGGTTATTCATTTGCAGCACTGCTTCGCCGTCAGGGTTTTGAAGGCGAACTCCGTGCCACAGGTGATGTATTTAAAGATGTACTGAACTATATGAAGCGTTCCGGTTTCGATACCTTCGTGATTAAAGAAGGTAAAGATATTCAGGAAGCGGCAGCCGGTCTGGGTGATTTTACCCATCCTTATCAGGCTTCGACGGCCGTGGCTCAGGCACGTTATCAAACGGGTGCTTAATTTCACCCGTTGCGAAAAACCTCCGTCAGGAGGTTTTTTTGTTTTTATGCGATAGATTTAGATCAGCATCGTCACTGACTTTGCTTTAATTTGGTGCAAATACAACATTGTGGCACAATATGGTGCATTCTGTGAGCAGGCTGAATCATGGCTTGAATCCACAGAAGAAGCACCCAATCATCTTCGTTTTATGAATCTGATTTGGAAAAGTTTAACTATTAGCTTGAAGTGATTTGTCTGTATGCAACATTCTATTCGTATTGGTATTGCTGGTTATGGCAATTTAGGGCGTGGTGTGGAAACTGCCATTCAAAAGAATCCAGATTTACAGCTTGTGGGTATTTTTACTCGCCGTGCGCCTGAAACTGTTTCACCCTGCTTTACTGAAACCAAAGTTTTTCATATGGATGCATTGGTTGACTTCCAGAATCAGATTGATGTACTGATTTTATGTGGTGGATCGAAAGATGATTTGCCTAAACAGACCCCTGAATTAGCAAGTAAATTTAATACTGTCGACAGCTTTGATACACACGCACGTATTCCAGAGTTCTTTGATGCTGTAAATGCGCCAGCACTTGCGAACAAGAAAACAGCCATGATTTCGATTGGCTGGGACCCGGGTATGTTCTCTATCAATCGTTTGTTCGGTGAAGCATTACTTCCAGACGGTGAAACCTATACCTTCTGGGGTAAAGGTTTGAGTCAGGGTCACTCAGATGCGATTCGTCGTGTTGAGGGTGTGAAAGCGGGTGTGCAATATACCATTCCCTCCACCGATGCGATGGACAAGGTGCGTAGTGGTTCACGTCCAGAGTTAAGCACCCGAGATAAGCATACGCGTGAGTGCTATGTGGTACTTGAAGGGGGTGCAGACGCAGCCAAGGTTGAACAGGCCATTGTGACCATGCCGGATTATTTTGCGGACTACAATACAACGGTAAACTTCATTGATGAAGAAACTCTTCGTAATGAACACAATCGTATGCCACATGGTGGATTCGTGATTCGTAGTGGCAATACCAGCGATGCCCATAATCAAGTCATGGAATTCTCTTTGAAACTGGAGAGTAATCCTGAGTTTACGGCAAGCGTATTGGTGGCTTATGCACGTGCGTGTTACCGCATGAACCAGATGGGTCAGTACGGTGCGAAAACCGCATTTGATGTTGCACCAGGTTTATTGTCGATGAAGTCACCGGAACAACTGCGTAAAGAAATTCTTTAAGTATTAAAATTTAAACGGTTACTTTAATTGTGATGATAAAAAGCCTCCAAGTGGATAATGCCAGTCAGTTAAGCAAATTTTAGTAAAATGTAGTAAAAATGAGTGTATGTAAATACGCTCATTTTTTTATGTCTTTATCTGAACATTTAGAATCCACTCTTGAACATGCTCTCCCATCACTT
>NZ_VPCK01000032.1:0-12422 GCF_013418255.1 Acinetobacter sp. YH12155 | reverse complement strand
GAGTGATGGGAGAGCATGTTCAAGAGTGGATTCTAAATGTTCAGATAAAGACATAAAAAAATGAGCGTATTTACATACACTCATTTTTACTACATTTTACTAAAATTTGCTTAACTGACTGGCATTAGCCCGATGGAGCGCTTTTTTATATTGAGCAACTCTGCTCAATGGTGCAATCTTAACGCAGTAAAGGTGGTACCGCTTCGTAGTTGATTTCAACACGGCGGTTTTCTTTCCAGGCACTTTCATCATGACCTGGGTTAACCGGCATTTCTTTACCATAGCTGACCGGTTCCAATTGACCCGGATTCACGCCTGTGGTGACCAGGAAGCTTTCAACCGCTTTGGCACGACGCTCACCAAGGGCCATGTTGTATTCACGGGTACCACGTTCATCGGTATGACCTGTAAGCGCGACTTTCGAGTTGGCATTGGCCATCAGGAATTGTGCATGTGCCTGTAGGGTTTGTAGGTCTTCATTCGACAGTTCGCTGCTGTCATAGTCAAAGTGCACCACACGTTTTGCCAAGAATGCTTTATTGGCTTCAGTTACACCTTTGGCAGATGCACCGGCCAGGTTTTGTGCATTCAAGGCTGCATCATCACTTAAGCCTTGTGTATTGACCGTGGTTGAAGAGGTCGGTGTTTGTCCTGCTTGAACATCGGTTGCAGGCTTACGGTTGGCACAGCCAGTCATCACCAGCGCTGAGGCCAGTACAGGCAATACAAATAATTTTACTGCGTTCATTTTCATCTCCATGAAACTTGGTTGTTCAGTTGCTCTTATTTTGGTGCCCAAGCCGGTTCACGCACTTCACCTTGTTCACTTGGCAAATTCATACGGAAACGACCATCTAAAGACATAATGGACAGCAGGCCACGCGCACCTTCACGGGTTGCATAGACCACCATCTGTCCATTTGGTGAGAAGCTTGGAGATTCATCCAGGCTGGTTGGGGTGAGAATATTGGTAATGCCGGTATTAATGTCCTGAATCGCAACTTTATAATTGCTGCCACTTGGACGATGAACCAGCGCCAGTTTTTTACCATCGGCACTTAAAGTACCACGCGCATTAAATGCGCCGCGGAAGGTCAGACGTTTGCTGCTGCCCGTGTTCAGGTCATAGCGATAGATTTGCGCTGAGCCGCCACGATCTGAAGTAAAAATAAACGATTTACCATCGGGTGCGTAGCGTGCTTCTGTATCAATGGCGCTGTCATTGGTCATGCGCTTGAGTTGACGCGTGCCCAGATCCATCTCGTAAATTTCCGGATTGCCGTGCATTGAAGCAGTAAACAGCATGCGTGAACCATCTGGAGAGAAGCTTGGTGCGCCATTTAAGCCACGGAAGCTGGCCAGTTTTTCACGTGAACCGGTAGATAAATCCTGAACATAAATCGCAGGGCGTTTGGTTTCAAAGGACACGTAGGCAATTTTCTTGGCATCTGGCGTCCAGGCCGGCGACAAGATTGGATCGCGTGAAGTCAGAATGGTTCTTGGCTGTTCACCATCGGTGTCGGCAATTTGCAGGGTATAGCGCTGCTCCGGAGTGGCCGGATTCCGCAAGACATAGGCAATACGACCACTGAAATCGCCTTTAATACAGGTCAGTGCTTCATAGATGGTGTCACTGATCATATGTGCAGCCTGACGGGTACGTGAAGCCGGTACAGTCAGTAATTCGTTTAATAAATACTGCTGCTTTTGCACATCATACAGCTGATAGTGAATTTCAAAGCCACCATCTGCGGTTGGCTTGCTGGTACCAGTCACCACATAAGGTACACCGGCGGCCTGCCAGGCAGCGGCATTAGGACTATTATTTGCTGCACTTGCCGGCAAGTTTTTTGATGAGCTGGTGAATTTGCCGGAACGGTTCAGGTCATTTTCAATAATCGGGTAAATGCTTTGATCATTACTAAACGGAATGATGGCAATTTTCGGGGCTTCTGCAGGTGCTTTGGCAATTTCTAGATGTAGCTGGGCATGGGTTTGAGAGACCATTATTGGACCCAAAGCGGTAAAAATTGCCAAGCAAAGTAGATGTTTAGGCTTCATTTCCATCATTCGCTATTTACTCAAAACATAATTCTTGTTGATGTGATTGTTCTACATAATGCCATGCTTATTTGAGATTTAAAGCAGAGAATTATGACCAAACTGTTATAACACTGTGAAAAGTGAATAAAATTTTGTCGCTTGTTGTGCAGTGTAACTGAAAAATAACAGGCCATCCCGGCTTTTGACAGGATGGCGAGTCAGCTTATTTGGCAGTAAAGCTGGAGGTAAAACTGCGTGCTTCACGGCGTGCATCCGGGTCCGAAGGCATTGGATAGGGTGCAGCGGCACGTACCGCGGCCTCGACACTGGCTTTCATGTCCGGATCACTGGAGTTCACAATCACCGAGGCTACCGAACCGCTGTCGGTTAGCGTAACCCGTGCCGTGGCAGTTTTGCCAGAAGAGCCGACCGGAATATCCCAGGCCCGACGGATCTTGTTTTCAAAATCGCGTTTGGCTGTAGAGGCAATCCGTTTGGCTTCAGCTTTCTTTTGTGCCGCTTCTTCAGCCGCCTGTTTGGCCGCCGATGCTTTGGCTTCTGCTTCAGCGCGGGCTTTGGCCTCTGCATCGGCTTTTGCTTTCGCCGCTGCATCCGCTTTAGCTTTTTCAGCTGCTTCGGCTTTGCGTTTGGCCTCCGCTTCAGCCTTGGCTTTGGCTGCTGCTTCTGCTTTGGCTTTATTCGCAGCATCGGCTTTACGTTTGGCTTCGGCATCGGCTTTACGTTTCGCCTCTGCATCTGCCTTCGCCTTGGCTGCCGCATCAGCCTTGGCCTTATCTGCCGCTTCGGCTTTACGTTTGGCTTCCGCTTCCGCCTTACGACGTGCATCAAGTTTGGCTTTTTCTGCTGCTTCTGCCTTACGCAGGGCTTCAGCTTCGCTGCGGCGTTTGGCTTCTGCCTCGGCTTTGGCCTGTGCAGTGGCCTTGGCTTTTTCAGCGGCTTGGGCTTTACGTTCAGCTTCAGCCTTGGCGCGCTGGGCCTGTTGTGCCTGTAATTTTTCTGCTTCCGCTTGTGCACGTGCTTCCAGGCGTTTTTGCTGTTCGGCCTGTTGCTGTGCTGCGGTATTGCTGGCCTGAGCTTTGGCTGGTTCTGGTTGCGGCAGAGGTGGCGGTGCGACCGGAATTACCGGGGCATCTTCAACCGGAGTCGCGGTTTGCTGAATCTCGGCTTCCACATTTTCATGTGCAGTTTCAGCAAACTCGGTTTCTTCACGGGTAACAGGGGGTAAATCTTCCGGTTTAATCAGCACGGTCCGAATCTGTTTGGGTGGCTCCGGTGGCTGGCTCATGCCCAGATAAAGTAAACCCACCACGGCAATGACATGCACGCCGAGCGTGAAGCCAATGGCCAGTGCTTTTTGCTGAAACGGTGGTTTTTGCAATCTTTTCATCATTTACTTTAATGGCTCAGTCAGTAAGCCAACTTGAGTTAAACCGGCGTCCTGAAGGCTGCTCATCAGGGCCATGACTTCGCCATACGCACGAGATTTTTCACCTTCAATGACCACATGCAGTTCTTTATTTTCTGCTTGCGCCTGTTGCTGTGCTTCACTTAATACGGCAGTCAGTTCACTGAGTGTTAGCGGCTGACTGGAGTTTTGGGCTTTGTATTTCAGAAAATACTGGCCGTCTTTGTCCAGACTGACCACAGCTGGCGCATCTTTGGATTCAATCGGATTGCCATTGGCCTGCGGCAAATCGACATTGATGCCGCTGGTAATCATTGGGGCAGTGACCATAAAAATGACCAGCAGCACCAACATCACGTCGATGTAAGGCACCACGTTCATATCACTTTTTAAGGGCTTTTTAATACGCTCGAAGCGTCCGGAACGTTGAATGGCCATTAGTCATGTTCCCGTGCTGAACCCAAAGACTGACGTTGTAATAAGGCCACCATCTCTTCAGCAAACAAGGCACGGTCTGAATAGAGGCTTTCACCTTTGGCGGTGTAATGGTTAAAGGCCAGTACAGCTGGAATTGCGGCAAATAAACCAATTGCGGTGGCAATCAGCGCTTCGGCAATCCCCGGTGCAACGGTAGCCAGTGTTACCTGATCGACATCGGCCAGGCCAATAAAGGCATTCATAATGCCCCACACGGTTCCAAATAAACCAATATACGGTGCCACAGAGCCAATGCTGGCCAGCGCGCCTAAGCCTTGTTCCAGTTGGCCTTGGTCACGGCTTAAACCGACACGTAAAATACGTTCGGTACCTTCTAGACTTTGTGCAGTCGGGGCATGACGTTTTTTCAATTTGAGAAATTCACCCAGACCCTGATAGAAAATATCTTCCAGGCCGGTGCGTTTGGAATTGAGTTGGGCGTTGTTATATAGCGTATTTAATTCAGCACCAGACCAGAAGATTTTCTGGAAATGATCATCATCAGCCTGGGCTTTTTTATAACTGAGATGTAACTTGGCGATCAGATACCAACTATACAAGGAGGCCAGTAACAGCACCAACATGACCAGTTGTACCACAGGGCTTGCCTGCAAAATAAGATCAGAGACTTGTAGAGATGATTCTAATTGTGTTGCCATAGTTACGTAGTGCCATAAGTTTTTAGTCTTGGTCCTGTCCTAGCTCTTTTAGAATCAGGCCACGAATTTCATCCGGAAGGCGACGTGGACGCATTTCAGAACTTAAACATGCCAATTCCACCTCACCAGAAGCAAGCATGATTTCACCACGATAAATATTTTGTTGCAATACAAATGACGTTGCTTTACACGAAACAACACTTGCTGTAACAGTAATCAGATCATCCATTAAGATTGGACGCATATATTTGACATTAATTTTATGCACGACAAAGTTATAGTCGTTTTGATGCCAATAATGATCGACGCCGGAAGCACGCAGCCATTCGGTCCGGGTGCGCTCCATGAAACGAATATGATTGGCATGGTATACAATCCCGCCTGCATCGGTGTCTTCCATATAGATACGAATTTGAAATTCAAATTTATTCGCCATGATACTGTTCCATTACAATTTTCAGTTTTGGTCTGGAAGGGCCGTACAGAACTGGATTGAAGTTGTCTGAGGTTCTGTCAAATGCCCGACTGGGTTGGCTTTGCAGTTTAGCATAATGACTTTTTGCTCCTATGGCACAAGGTGTCAAATCCAGTGGCAAAGGTATAAAGAATGTAGAGCCGAGATTGGATATTTATCGTTCGGTACAGGTTGAATTAGGTGAATTGACACGTGATTTATGCCTTTTTTTGCCATGCCGCCTGTGCTTGGTCATTGGCAATTTTGATAGCACTGTTGCCAGTGCGGTTTTAGGCACTGTCCGGATGATCGAGGTACAGCCGTTCCACCGCATAATCACGTAGATGCAAGGCAAAATAGCTGCTGATCACGAAAGTTCGCTCAAACTGCTGCGGCTGTTTATTGGCAAAATATTGTCGTAGCTGGAGTAAGCCATACCAGATCATACTAAGAAAGAATGCCGCCACAGATAAGACAATTCCTACAGCGTCTTGCAGCAGATAACTACCAATTCCGCCCAGCACGGCCAGTAACGTCAGAATCAGGGCAAGCTTCTGTTTCGGTTTTACTGAAGTGGATGGTTGGGTATAGGTTTCAATAAAGGGTTTAAGTTCTTCGGAAAAATACAGGCTAATCCAGTGGATGGCGCATAGCTGATCAAAATGGATGGCGTCGATAGACCAGTGCCCATGCCGATGCAGGTCGATCTGTTCAATGCCAGCTTGATCTGCATCAATGATTTTGCCGCGTTCATTTTTAAAATCGAAGCTCAGCCAGTGACTGAGATCGCCTTGCAAAAGCTGGTTCAGATAGTTCAGTTCAGATTCACTGAAAAACTGGAATGGTTTGCCATAAGGTAGGGGGCGGATTGGCTGCAATTGCTCTATCAGCTCATCAAAATGCTGCTGAAGGTGTTGAATTAGTTGTTGTTCGGTCATCATTATTGTTGTTCGAGTATGTATTCAAGTTGTTATTTATCAAAGACCTTCATTACCTCACAGGCAATGAAGGTCCGGGATGGTTGTTATTTGGGTTCCGGTGGGGTCATGCCAAACTGTAAATAAGCCATATTGGTGGCAATCCGGCCACGTGCGGTACGCATCACATAACCTTGCTGAATCAGATAAGGCTCAATCACATCTTCCAAGGTGCCTGAATCTTCCGCCATGGCTGCGGCCAGTGCTTCAACCCCGGCAGGTCCGCCATCAAAACGTTCCAGTAACATTGACAGATAGCGACGGTCTAAGGTGTCTAGGCCATCTTTATCGACATTGAGCATATCCAGAGCGCGCTGGGCCATTGCATGGGTGACTTCGCCGGTGCCTTTGACCTGGGCATAGTCACGTACCCGGCGCAACAAGCGGTTGGCAATACGCGGTGTGCCGCGGGAACGGCGGGCAATTTCTGCCGCGCCTTCTTCGGTCATCGGGACATCCATTAAACTGGCAGAACGTTTTACGATATGGGTCAGATCTTCCACCGAGTAGAATTCTAAACGCTGCACAATCCCGAATCGGTCACGCAGCGGCGAAGTGAGCAGACCGGCCCGCGTGGTGGCGGCGACCAGAGTAAATGCCGGCAAGTCCAGTTTGATCGAACGCGCTGCCGGGCCTTCACCAATCATGATGTCCAGCTGGTAATCTTCCATCGCCGGATAGAGGATTTCTTCAATCACTGGTGACAGACGATGAATTTCATCAATAAACAGTACATCGCCTTCTTCAAGGTTGGTCAGCATGGCTGCCAAGTCACCGGCACGTTCAAGCACAGGCCCCGAAGTCGATTTCAGGTTGCCGCCCATTTCACGGGCAATGATATTGGCTAGGGTGGTTTTACCTAAGCCCGGTGGGCCGAAAATCAGGGTATGATCGAGGGCTTCGCCGCGGCCGCGCGCTGCACCAATAAAGATTTCCATTTGTTCACGCACCACCGGTTGACCGATGTAGTCATCGAGGGAGGTGGGGCGGATGGCGCGATCAATTTGATCTTCGGGTTTTTCAGAACCACTGATAAGACGGTCTTGCATATATTATGTAAACTTCAGGTAAATACAGTTTAATGGGGCAGACGTCAAAAGCGCTTTTTGACGGATGTTCCAAGAAAATTAAATTTCGGGAATAACCTGCGGTTGGCCTTACCTTGCGAAATATATTTCTCATTCGGCAAAAGTAAGCAAAACCATCGTCATTCGCAAAACTCGTCAAAAGATGATTCGTTTCGACTATATCGCAGAAAGATTTTTGTGCAAATACTTCCTGCCCCAAACAGTTGCGAATGACATTTTCGCGTATCTCATGCTGGCCTTGAGGCAAGATAGAGTTTTCTATTTGTTCATCGACTTTAATGCTGCCCGGATAATGTCGCTGGCTTCGGTGAAGTCGCCTTTGGCAGCATTCACCAGTTTTTGTGCTTCCTGTGGTTTGTAACCCAGTGACTGTAACGCAGCTTCGGCTTCGGCCACGGCAGAGTTCCCCATAAACTGGATTTGTGCGCTGCTGGTGTTGCTTGGTGTATTGCCGGCAGCCATCGCTTTAAAGCGGTCGCGCAGTTCAATCATCAGTCGTTCAGCGGTTTTTTTGCCGACACCCGGTACTTTGACCAGGGTGTTAATATCTTCATGTTCAACCGTGTGAATCAGCATGTCGACGCTTAAAGTCGACAGAATGCCGAGTGCCATTTTTGGACCAACACCGTTGACCTTGAGCAGGGTGCGGAAAATGGTTTTTTCCTGCGCATCAAGAAAACCATATAGCAGTTGAGCATCTTCACGGACTGCTAAATGGGTCCATAAGGTGACTTTCTGGCCTTTTTGTAATTGGCAAAATGTAGACAGCGGTGTATCGACTTCATAGCCCACACCATTGACATTTAATAAGACCGTAGGGGCTTCGAGGGCAAACACCTCACCAATCAGACATCCAATCATTCAGTTTATTCACTTCTATTCGGTTAAATTTTTCAGTTCCGAGCCTGTCGTCTGCATCTTGAAGTCATCCACTTTTCTGTGATGCTCTGCGATATACAGCCGATGGGCCGGGGTGTTGCACAAGCAATGTCAGCACGCGCAAAAGTATAAAGCAGTTTTGGAGGTTCTCCCAAAACGGCAGGCTGTACTTAAAAGAATCCGGCTTTATTGCCTTGTAATTCCTGCGCCAGGTTATACGCCTGATGATCCGAGAATTTTGAGATAATATCCAGCACCTGCATGATATTGTCATAGTGATCTGGACCAAAATGGGCACCGGAACGCTGCAAAATCGCCATCAGCCGCTGCTCTTTAAAGCTTAAGGTTTTATGCGGTGTGGTCAGCGGAATAAAGGCATCCAGAATACTTTGCAGGCTCTGATGGGCAATAATTTCCAGACCGGCTTTTTGCGGATGTTCAAAAATTTTATCACGCGCCAGTTCTTTGGCCCGGTTAATGCCAATTTCAATATCGGCCGAGCAATATTGCAGTAAGGTCCCTTTCAGCTGGCCCGAAAGAATTTGGTCATGCTGCTTGGCAAAGGCACTGGTGACTTCATCGACCAGACGTTTCATCACCCGGCCACGTAGCGCGGCAATTTTCTGCTGCCAGGTGGTGCTGTCCAAAGACAGTTCTTCCGGCATGCCATAATCGCCAATCAGGTTCAGGAAAATCGGCTCGACTTCATCATAGCTGAGCATGTTCAGGATAATGCCATCTTCCAGATCAATCAGCGCATAGCAGATGTCATCTGCGGCTTCGAGTAAATAGGTCAGCGGATGGCGGCAATAACGATAAGGTCCGATTTCAATCAGGCCGAGCTGTTCGGCAATCTGTTTCAGAATGTCTTTTTCTGCCTGATAGCAACCGAATTTGGCGCGCTGACTGGCCGGACGATTGCCCTGCGAGGCCATGGTTTTCGACAGCCACGGATATTTTAAATAGGCACCCAAGGTGGCATAGGTCAGACGCATACCGCCATCATGCGGATGATAGTCAATTTTGGTCAGCAGGCGCAGGCCTTGGGCATTGCCTTCAAACTGGCGTACATCGGCTTCCTGTTCCGGACTTAGGTCCTTTAAAAAGTCGGTATGCGAGGCATCATCAAACCATTCACGAATGGCATATTCACCGGCATGACCAAAAGGCGGATTGCCAATATCATGCGCCAGACAGGCAGCCTGAATAATCGCGCCGACATCGGCCGGGGTAATCCACGGAGGCAGTTGATCCTTGATTTTTTCTGCTGCCAGCATCCCCAGTGAACGGCCAATACAGGACACTTCCAGCGAATGGGTCAGGCGGGTATGAATACCATCATGTTGGGTAAGCGGATGGACCTGGGTTTTGCGGTTCAGCTGCCGGAAACTCTGCGAGAAAATAATACGGTCATAATCTTTATGAAACGGGCTACGCGCCTGTTCAGTACTTTGCTTTTTACTACCAATCCGAACTGTCGAAAGCAGTTCTAACCAACGCATCTGTGTCATTTATCATTATTCAATTATTTACTGCTTTGCATCATGCCAAAAAACCAAGCCCAGTACTAGAGTGAGGCGACATGAATTGTCATGGGAATGAAAAGCAGAAAAAATCTTGCTCCTCAATATAGACAAGTGATTCAAACAATATGAAACGGCCATAAAAAAACAGGCCAAATGAGCCTGCTTTTTCATGAAGAGTTAAAATTACACCAGCCCTTCACCAGTTTCCTTGGCTTGTTGTGCATCTTTATAGACATTCAAGCAAATTGTGAACAAGACCAGGCTTGCGATCAACGGCCAAAAAAGTACATATAGGGTCAATAATTGACTAGTCATCTGAAATCTCCTTTTTTACTTTTCTCAGATAGCTGGTGAAATTCAATCACCATCTTGTTGATTTGTTTAAAATCAAATCGTTCTTTACTGTAGACCAAGGTCAGAACAGTACAGACCAGAGCACTACTGCCATAAGCAGTCAGTGAACTTAATAAGGTGCCGTATTCACGCAAGAAGCCGATGGTCCATGGCATGAAGGCAATACTGGCCAAGATACCCACCACCAAACCGACTTTTTTGCCGAAGAAACCAAAGGTCATCAGACCCAGCACCACACCAATACCCAGGGTTGCAAGTAGCTCAAAGGCAAGCGCAATCAAGCCCTGAATTGGAATCCATTCAAAACGGACAATCAGGAAGCTGACGAAGGCGAGCCCGACCGACCAGTTAAAGGCACGAGAATTCACTTTGTCCCAATACAGGCTGACAATTACCGGAAATACAATAGACCCCCAAAGTGCACCCACAAAAATCAGCATTGATAAAATGTCAAATTTTAAAGTGGCGATAATGATCCCAAGCATGGTGGCGACAATCATGGTTATACGACCAATAAACAGCATTTTCTTGGGATTAGGTTGGTTTTTGGCAATCTGTTTTCCATAAATGTCAGTCATCACAATCGCAGATAACGCAGACAGATCCGAGTCAGCCGTTGAAGACAGCGCACCGATCACCATGATAAATAACAGGGCCACCATAAATGGAGAGAGATACGTCGCTGCCATTTGTGGAATCAGGTTATTCAAGTTGCCATCAATCGGTTGAATTCCGGCAAACAAGGCCAGTAAGCCGAGCATCCCCAACCCGATCACAATCGCGGCATAACCAATCGTCGCCGTAATAAAACTGGGTTTAATCAAGTCTTCCCGTACCGCAAATAAACGCTGGGCAATGGTCTGGTTACCGATGGCATACGCCAGGACTGCGACGAAGAAAGGCGCACCTTGTTCTAGAAATGCAGTTTTAGAGAAGAAATCGAGCTGTTCAGGCTGCAGGTTGTGAATACCCGTTTGAAACAGGGACGGTCCGCCCAAAGTGAAGAACAGCGTTGGGATAATGATCACCGCCGCCACGATCATCGCCACCAGCTGGCCAAAATCGGTAAATACAGAGGAACGGAAGCCAGACCAGAGGGTATAAGACAGCACACCAATCCCGGTGATCAAGACGCCATGTACAAAGCTTAGGGGAGATAAAATTTCGACCAAGGCACCTGCTGCAGTAAAATTCACCATCAAACTGATGACACTTCCCACAATATTGGAACCTGCCAAAATCATCTGGCTCTGGTTGCCATGGCGGGCATGCATAATTTCTGCCAGCGTATGTGCATTGGGTGCCAACTCACGAAAGCGCTTACCAAAAGGATAAATAAACAAAATCATCAGCGCGCCCCAGAGGCCGTAGTGCAAGGCACCGGAAACGCCGTATTTATAACCTGAAGAGGCAGCTGCATAGAATGACGCTGCCCAAATCCAGGTTGCGGTCATGCTGGCCGCAGACATACCAAAGCCAATAGAACCATTCGAGACCATATAGCCATCGACATTTTCATTTTTTTGTTTAATACGTAACGACAGTAGAAAGGTAATGCCGTAAAAAAGCACCATCAATAGTACAGTGGTTGTACTAGTGAATTGAAACATAATTACTCCTTAAGCGAGGCACCTTTATTTTAAAAAAACAAATCTTTTGGTGACGGACTAAGGCTCTAAAACAGGCAGAGCATAAAGCTGCAGAAAATGAGAAATCTGGTGTTTAAATATCTAGCCGATATTTGATCCACAGCATAAAAAGATGTACGTAGGTGAGTCCAAAAATGGACCTTGCCTCAGCAATTGAGCTAGAGCTTAACATAAAACCATCAAATTCACTGATGAAGTCAGTGGGAAATAAGGTTTTTTGCTGATATAGGGGTGATTTTTAGATAAAAAACTATGATTTTGCAGGGTCAAATATATGAATATTTTTTTAGGGATTACAGTAATTTATAGATTGGATTAAAACTTGTTGAAGTTTGCGTTAATTTAAAATGTTAAAAAAAGTAACAAAAATTAAAAATTCATATTTTTTCGATTTTTACTTGTTGGTCAAAGCTTATATTTTAAACCAATTCTTGTAGAATGAATTGGATGAAATTTATTTTAAATGTTATTTCTTCATATTATTGACAAGTTTTTTTTATGAAAGGTAAGTAATCATTTATCAAATAGATGCAATGATAATTTTAGGGTGGATATTTATATAGGGCTTTTTCCTTGAGAATATCTATATATTATCTACTAGATTATCCCTGATATTAGGAAGTGAAATACATAATGGAAAAAACTCTTGTGAAATATTCGTGGTATGAGATTATAAGGGTTGGATTTGCATATTTTCATTCTTTCTTTTAGGTGAATAAATCAAGTTAAACTCAAGAGAATACAGGACGAAAAATAATAGAAATAACCCGGATCCTGCTTAAGCCGATGATTCCTTAATTTGAATTGTTGGCTTATTTTGATGGGTTAATTGATATGCACATAGTGAGGCGTAAATTCCACTCAGAAATCCATGAAGACTACGTGCTTTA
>NZ_VPCK01000031.1:0-13687 GCF_013418255.1 Acinetobacter sp. YH12155 | reverse complement strand
CCCGAACTCAGAAGTGAAACCTCTTAGCGCTGATGGTAGTGTGGGGTTACCCATGTGAGAGTAAGTCATCGCCAGCTCATTAATTCAAAATCCCCCTAGCTTAAATAGCAGGGGGATTTTTTTATGCGGGAAATTTGTGTGGGAAATAAAGATAAGTAGAATCAAAATGACAGTGAAATGAGAAAAATAGAGAAGATTAACCTTCCTCTTGATTTCTCAACTGTCGGCGAGCATGTTTTAAAGCCGTTCTTAAACCTTCTTCAAGCGTCGGGTGATAGAAAGGCTTAGCAAGAAGTTCATCTAACGTTACCCCTTCATCAATTAGCCAGGCAAAAGTATGGGCAAAATGTTCGGCAGATTTTACAAAGAGTTCTGCACCTAATAATTGGCGTGTACGTTTATCAATATAAATTTCGACAGCACCCTTATTTTTAGCCAGAACCATCGCCCGACCTTGACGCTCATAAGACACTTTTCCAATCACAAAGTCGATGTTCTTGTTTTTAAGCTGTTTATAGCTTTGGCCAGCAATTGCCATTTCCGGTTGACTAAACACAATACTCAGCGGTGTTAAGTCTTTTAAATTCTTCAGTTTTGGATAATTGAGGCAGTTATGCACTGCACCTCGGCCTTCATGGGCTGCTTCATGCTGAATGGGGGTAGAGGTATGTGCATCACCAACCACAAAAATTGGGTAATTTCCCAGTTGTTTGGTTTGTGGATCAATCGGTAGCTCTTTAAGATTACCGAATTGAGAGTCAATCTGTTGTAGATTCAGCGAATCTAAATGACTACGACGGCCGGTGGCCACCAGTACATAATCAACCATAAGGTGCTGCGTTTGACCTTGCTCGCTAAACTCAAGCTTGACCTGATTGCCTACCTTTTCCACGTTTTGCGGTAAGACTTCAAACTTAATCTTTAATTCATTACTGAGAAGTTCTTGGGCGAGTTGTTGTAGATCAGGACTGGTCAGTGCACCAACACGACGGCTTCGTGCGAATATTGTCGTATCACAGCCCAACCTTTGCATGGCTTGAGCCAGCTCCAGTGCAATGACACCACTGCCAATCACGGCTAAAGATTTAGGGATGGCGTCTAGTTCAAAGATTTGATCTGAGGTAATCAGTCGTTCACCGAGCTGCTGCTTCCATTCAGCGTCATAGGTTGGGGTAGAGCCGACAGCCAGAATAAAGGCTTTGGCCTGATATTGCTGTTGGTTCACCTGTACGGTTTGAGCATCAATAAACTCTGCCTTGCCTTGAATTTTGTGTTGTGCATCCCAGCTTTCGACTTCTTTTAAAGTGGCCTGGGTGAAATGGTCACGTAAAGCGCGGACATGCGGCATCACCTGTGTGGTATCGACCTGGGCTTTGATGTTGAGACCAACTTTATCTGCTTCTTGCAAATCGTGTAGGCGATGTGCAGCAGAAATCAGCACTTTACTGGGCATACAGCCCACTCGGGCACAGGTGGTGTCCCAGGAACCGTCATTAATAATAAGAATATTTTGTGTGTGCTTAATGGCTTCTTGATAAGCAGTGATTCCTGCTGTGCCTGCACCAATAGTAATAATGTCGTACATAGGAGCAATTTCAATAAAGAGAGATACTATCGAATATATAAAAAAACCCTCTATTTAGAGGGTTTTTTATCAAATAGTTACACTTCAATTCATTAACGAGCTGAGTACTTCAAATATCTATTGTACATTCACGTTTTTTAAATTTGATATTAAAGTGTAGTCCCCACACTCACCCCCACCGTTGGGCGGACATCCATGGAGCTACAACCTGCCAGTACACATGCACAAATCAGCATGATCCAGATTTTATTCATGTAATAACCCCTGATTTTTTGCCTGATTAAATAGGGCTGCCGAACGTGAACCACTACGACAGACCATTAAAATCGGTTTCGGCAGTTCGTTATAGTACTTCGCAAACTCCTGCACATCGGCCTGAGAAATTGCACCGCTGCTTACGGGTTGATAAATCACGCTAACCCGGGATTTCTCGGCAATGTCACGTAATTGATTCACTTTCACCGTGTTACCTGCTTCCTGATCAGGGCGGTTCACAATCACTGATTTAAACCCATCTTGCAGCAAGATCTTAAATTTCTCAGGTGTCATTTGCCCAGAAACACTAAGATTGGCATTTAACGCACGGCTAAAATCACTGGCAGCAACGCATAGGGAGGTCGTGGTCATTGAGAGTGCCAAAACCATCCCCATCCACAACGACTTAGTCATCTAACAGGTCCATTTGTTTGGCCAGTTGATATAAGTTGTTTGAGCGGTTGCCGGTACGGCAGAACATCAGAACCGGTTTTGGCAATTCATTAAAGTGATTGGCAAAGGTGCGGACGTCTAATTCGGTGATTTGCCCAGCCACCACCGGTTGATAGACATAATCTAACCCTGCATTACGCGCTGCATCTTCAATTTGTGCGCTGGTCGGTTGTTCCGGGCCACCTTCCATGTCTGGACGGTTGTTAATAATTGATTTAAAGCCTTTTTCAACCACTTGGGTTACGTGTTCCGGGCCAATTTGACCTGCAAAGCCAACATGCTCACTCATAATGCCACTCCATCATCCATATCTGAATATTATGCTCTATAATACCACTAGCCAGATTTTCGCGCAGATTGTTCTGAAATATTTATAAACGATTACAACCATAAAACAACGCACTGGAGCAGCCATGCATGCCTATACTGTCGAGCCTCTCTATGTCAAAAGCGGTCAGGAGGTCATTGCTGCCGATTTTTACCTGCCAAAAACTTCCACTAAACCAGCCGTAATTTTAATGGCGCATGGTCTGGCCGGCCTGCGTCAGTTCAAGTTGGTGCAATATGCCAAACGCTTTGCCCGCGCCGGTTATGCGGTGGTGCTGTTTGATTATCGCTATTGGGGCGGCAGTACCGGGCGTCCGCGGGAGCTGGTGTCGTTGTCGCGGCAGCTGGATGACTGGCGTACCATGATTTCACATGTACAGGAACGGCAATCGGTGGATGGGCGGCGGATTATCCTGTGGGGTACAGCGCTAAGTGGCGGCTATGTTTTAACTTTGGCTTCGCAGTTAAACCATTTAAAAGCGGTGATGGTGCAGGTGCCATTTGTGGATGGAGCGGCCAGTGCCAAGCTGTATCCGATTCAGCAGCTGCCACGTGCCTTAAAAATTTCCAGTCAGGATTATATGGGCGCTAAAGTCGGCTTAATGCCAAAAACCTTGCCGGTAGTTGATCCGAAAGGGCTGTGTTTCTTACCGACGGCGGATAGTTATGAAGGTTATCTGTCGATTTTACATCCAGATTTTTACTGGAGTGGCGAGATTCCGGCACGGGCGCTGTTTCATCTGATCCGTTATCGGCCGATTCAGGATGTGCGCCAGATTAATATTCCGGTGCTGTTTATTGCCGCCAAACGCGACAGCCTGATCCCGATTGAATCGAGTCGTGAAACAGCCACCAATATTGCGCCTTATGTGCAATATCATGAATGGGATATGCAGCATTTTGATGTTTATCATGGCCAATATTTTGAAAAAGCCGTCAAGACTCAATTAGAATTTCTACATCAGCATATTGGAGTAAGCTAAATGATTGTTGTCTGTCCAGCCTGTAGTGCCAAAAACCGTGTTCCGGAGGATAAGCTAACTGCCCATCCAACATGCGGACAATGTCATCAGGCTTTAATTCCACTGGCGCCGATTGACCTGAATGAGCAGAATTTTAGCCAGTTTATCCAGCACAGTGATTTGCCAATCCTGATCGACCTGTGGGCAGAGTGGTGTGGACCCTGCAAGATGATGGCGCCGCATTTTGCCCAGGTTGCGGCGCAATATCCGCAAGTAATTTTTGCTAAAATTAATACTGAAGAAAATCCGCGTTTAAGCAGTGCTTTTAATGTGCGCAGTATTCCCACGCTGGTGTTGATGAATAAGACCACCGAAATTGCTAGAATAAGCGGCGCATTAAGATCGACCGAACTGAAACAGTGGTTAGATCAGCACTTAACTTCAAACCCTTAATCACGCCCGGAGCGAATGTGTCAGATTCTCAACTAAAACCGGAAGGGACGCTCTCTCTTCAAACCATTGCTATGCCTGCCGATACCAACTGGAGTGGAGATGTGTTCGGGGGCTGGATTGTTTCGCAGATGGACTTGGCCGGGGCAATTCATGCCGAGCGTTTTACCCAAGGTCGCTGTGCCACCATTGCCATTAACCAGATGACCTTTCTGGTGCCTGTGAAAGTGGGTGATGTGATCAGCTGCTATACCAAAATCCTGAAACTGGGCAATACCTCAATTCAGATGCAGATTGAAGTCTGGGACAGCCATGACAGTTCACGTGCAGCAAAACGCGTTACCGAAGGCGTCTTTACCTTTGTCGCGGTAGATGTCAAAGGCAACAAGCGTCAGATTTCCGAGGAAGTGAAGCAGAAGTATCTGGAATCGCAAGCTGTATAATTTGTGCACTCAAAGATCAAAAATCCCAGTTCTGAAACTGGGGTTTTTTTATGGTTTAAAGCGGGTTAACGGGCTTTTTTAAGCTGATCTTTACTGACCCAGGCCCAGAGCATTTCACATTGAATTGGTGCTTCACCCGATTCATCGGTCACTTCGACCGCAACCAGCGTTTCACCTTTTTCGGTGTGTTGCATCAAGTGCTGCTGTTCTGCTGTCAGCGTTGCGACTGCGGTCATGGCGCCTTGCGTCGGGCGTTTAAAATCAACTTTAAAGCTTTTAATTAACACAATCGAGTGATCGGGCACATTCATGCCGGTCACAAAGCCGGTGGCGGTTTCTGCAATTAGCGCCATAGCACAGGCATGTACCTGGCCAATATGGTTTTGCATGGCTTTATGATTGTCAATTTTCACCACCACTTTGGCCGAACTGACTTCGAGATATTTTAATTTGGCTGTCCCCACCATAGGCACGATCCGGCCAAAGGCTTTGCTCCACAAAGTGGTGCGAATCACCTGTGGAAATTTTGCTGTCGCTTTGACTAATTTTGCTAAACGATTCGCTTGTGCCATGATCGATTCCTATGCGGGAGCAAAGAGCTTAATCTTTGAAGTTGTTAAATTGCAGTGGCAGGCCAAATTGCTGTTCTTTTAAAAACGCCATCACTTGCTGTAAGGTGTCGCGTTTTTTATCCGTCACACGGATTTTGTCGCCCTGAATAGAAGATTGCACTTTAATGCCGCTTTCTTTAATGGCTTTATTAATTTTTTTCGCGGTATCAGAGTCAAGACCATCTTTAAGCTTCACCGTCTGAATCACGTTTTTACCTGAGGCCGTGGCTTTTTGCGGGTCTAGCGCCTGCACATCAATCTTACGTTTATAAAAATGATTCTCCAGCATGGTATATACTTGCTCACATTGGAAATCACTTTCGGTTTTGATTTTGATCTCTTTGGCTTTCTCATTCAGTTCGATAGAAACATCTTGACCACGGAAATCGAAACGTGTTGCGATTTCTTTTTGAGTATTCTGAACTGCATGATTTACTTCAAAAATTTCTAATTCTGAAACAATATCGAAAGATGGCATAGTTTAGACCTTTACAAATGGAAAGAATATCTGAGATGCTAGGGATGTTTTCTTCATTTGCCAAGTGTTGTTTACATCAAAGGAGTGCACAATGATCCGTAAGCAAGAAATTACAACATTTGAGTTCCCAGAAAATGCAATCATCTGGGATGTCCGTGATGCAAGTGCTTATGCTGAAGCGCATATTCAAGGCGCAGTCAATCAGCCAATTGCCAACTTGTCAGCAGATAGCTTGACTCAGGTGTCAGCGGATCAACCGATTTACATCTTATGTGGCGGTGGCAGCAAAGCGCCGCGTGCGGCTGAATTGTTAGAAGAGCTGGACAGCTCACGTGAATATGTGGTGCTGATGGGCGGTACCCGTGCTGCACGTGATGCTGGTTTGCCTTTGGTTCAAGGGCAATAAGCAAAAAGCGCCGTCAGGCGCTTTTTTGTTGATCATTGACTAAAAAGATCAGAACATTCCCTCATATGATCAAGCATTTTAAATGAAGAAAATAAATGCTCTCCTCGACTTCCACACTAAGCCTGATCTTTCAAACTAAACCGGGCCATCATTCTCGATCTATACAACGTTTTTAGCTTAGGCCTTAAAATACGGTTTCTTGGCTTTGGCTTTCTTTTGAAAACGGCGGATGTTAAGTTTCTCCAGTACCTGCATCGGCACCGGGCAGGCCTCATTTAAAATCTGTGCGGCCAGAATTTCACTGCATAGCGGTGCAAACAGAAAACCTTTGGAACCGAGTCCAGTCAGGCTATAGACTTGCTGTCCGGTTTCAAGTGCTCCAAGCAGCGGGAAATAATCCTGACTTTGCGCACGGATTGACGCACGGCCTTGCCAGCTGTGTGGATCAGGCAGGGTGTCCGCATAGTCGGGGAACACGCTACGGATCAGCGCCAGATTATGTTCATGATCTTCTCGTAAGACTTCGGCATCATCCCGACCCGGATAAAAAGACGCGCCTAAAATCAACTGCTCTGCATCGAGCTGCATACAGTAACCGCCATAACTATAGGCGCTATCTAAACGCAGCGGTTGCTGGGTATTCTTCAGCCAGCTGACCTGACCCCGAATCGGTTTTAACAGCGGATAATGTTCAAAAAACTGGCCAGATTCACGGGCTGTGCAGACAAAGACATGATCAAACTGGCCCAGAGATTGGTTGTCACTGAACAGTTCCGGTCGATCTGTCGGGTGAATCTGGGTGATTTTGGCCTGCTGATATTGAATCCGCTCATGCGCCAGAATCTCCGCACACAGTTGATGTGGCGACACCGCGCCAGCCTGTAGCAGACGCAGGGCAGGAAATTCTGATCGCAGCTGTGCGTCTAAATCTTTTTCCAGAATACCTGGCGGATATTGATCGGCCAGTGCCAGCAGCTGTTCCGGATTTTTTAGCCCAAGCTGATTGACCTGAATCGGGCGGAAGGCCTGAAACTTTGCATAATGATTTAAGGCATGTTGCCAGGCCAGGGTCATTAAATGGGTATGGCTCTGTTCAATAGCACAGAGCTTCGGATTGAGCAGGGCCAGTGGATTGCCCGAGCCACCCGCCAGTGGCGCGCTTTGATCATACAGAGAAACTTGATGCCCACGCTGAGCAAAAGCCCAAGCCAGACTTAAACCGGCAATACCGGCACCAATAATGGCAATATGCCGTTGCTGTACAGAGGTCGAAGGAACTGAGGTTGCTGGTTCAGTTTCCCGTTCTGGGCTAAGCGGTTCTTCTGGCGCTAACCAGATGCCTTTTAGCATTTCGCGTTTATGGCCAAACCCGTGCGGCCGGGAAATATGAATCCCGTGCTGTCTTAAACCTCGCTTTAACACCCCGGCTACACTAAAGGAAGCGAAGGTAGTGCCGACATCTGACAGGCGAATAATATGATTGAGCACCTGTTCTTCCCACATATCCGGATTGCAGGAGGGCGCAAAGCCATCTAAAAACCAGGCATTGACCTGTGTGGTTTTGGCCATCATCGGAAAGACATCGTGCGCATCACCGAGCCAAAGGTCGATAGAAAAACGCTGCTCCGGAAACGACAGGCGATGACAGCCGGCCAGTGGTAATGGGTACTGGGCAATCAGCTGATCGGCCAGAGGTTTTAGTTCCGGCCAGGCATTTAAGGCGCGAATTAAATCGGCTTTGGAAAGCGGAAATTTCTCCACCGAAATGGCATGTAAATGGCTGTGATTCTCAGGACGCACCTGTTGCCACAATTGCCATAAGGCCAGAATATTCAGGCCGGTGCCGAAGCCAGTTTCTCCGACACAGAAATATTCATAATCTTGCAGGGCTGCCAGACGCCCGGACAGGTCATTACCGTTTAAAAACACATGCCGGGTTTCCAGCAGGCCATTGTCCTTGGAAAAGTAGACATCCCCAAACTGTTTCGACACCGGGACATCAATGCCCTCAATATGTTGCCAATCGAGATCGGCGGTTTGAATGCGATTAGACAACACCCAGATTACCTTTAATGAAGCAGAACATTACCACTGACGGCGACGTTTGGTATACACATAGCTGGCCACCAAAAAGCCCAGCAACACGCCGACAGCCAGGGTCGCAGCGCCGTAAAGAAACATCTGCGCGCTACGTTCACTTTGTAAGACCTGAACCTGTACACCCAGATTGTCATTTTTCAGCTGCAGTTCCTGGTTTTGCGCCAGTGCTTCCAGATTGGCTTTTTCCAGCTGTTGCAGGCGGCTTTCCTGATCTTTGACCAGCGCCTTGATTTTGGCCTCCTGTGCCGCTTTATTCTTGGCCAGCTGCTCAGCGGTCAACGGCTGGTTGGCTGTTGCCGGCGCTGTGGTGGTGGCCACAACCGGTATAATCGCCGGTTTGGCTGGCGTTGCGACCGCTGGCGTGACTTGAGCCGTGGTATTTATAGCAGCGGGTACAGCCGGTTCAACGGCCCACAGTGCAGAACAGAAGAAGGATAGACCCAGTAGACTCGGGACAACAACGCGCATGCAGCTTATCCTTTAGGAAATGCTTTATTAAAAGGTTTGACTTCAATCTGGCCATAGACGCCTGCTTTCAGGAATGGCTCATCTTGCAGCCAGGCATCAAGGGCTTCACGAGAATCAAAATCGACAATAATGGTACTGCCATAAAAGCCCGCTTGCGGATTGGCCGGATCTTTCGGCATCGCACCGGCGACAATCAGACGGCCTTCATCATCCAGCTGTTGCAGACGTTCAAGATGTTGCGGACGAATGGCCAGACGTTTTTCGACGGTTCCTTCGTTATCGGTACAGGTCACCACAAATAAAGGCATAAGGTATTCTCGCTCAAGCGGACTGAAGGATTTATTCGGCAGTTTTAAAGTATTTACGCAATACAATAAACTGAATAATGATAAAGGAAAACATCACAATCATGTCACCAAAAGCAGTGAATTCTCCCCAGTATTTTCCACCCATAAAGATATAGGCAAAGAAACCGTGCAGGAAGGACATTAGCAGAAACATCCCGACCCAGGCATAGTTCAGTTTCAGCCAGCCTTTGTCGCTTAAATTAAACACTGGTCCAAACAGACGCTGGATTAACGGCTTGCGATCTTTGCTGAACCACGGCGACAGCAGGAAGGCGCCAGCAAAGACCAGATTCAGCAACACAGCTTTCAGGCGAATATAGAAGTCATCGCTCAGCATCAGGGTAATGCCACCAAAAATCACGGTCATAAACAGCACAATCCACTGCTGTTTGTCCAAACGGAATTTTTGCGACACAAATAGCGCACCATACACCACTAACATGGAAATGATCAGACCGGTGGTGGCCACAAGAATGTTATTGTTATCCACACCACCGGCAGAGCCGATCATTTGCAGCAAAGGATGGTTGGTATCTTTTGGATCTACAGTTTTATATAAATAAAAGAAAATAATGAGTGGCACAAAGTCTAAAAGTGCTTTCATGTTAGAGTATCTAAATCTGATCAAATAAATGTCATAGTATAGAGATGCACGGCGTAGATTTACATACACATAGCAATATTTCTGATGGAACTTTAAGTCCGCAGCAATTGATTGCTGCAGCAGCTGAACTGTCGATCCATACGCTGGCATTGACCGATCATGACAGCATGGACGGAATTGCATTGGCCCAGGAAGCAGCGAAAAATCACGGGATTAAGCTCATATCTGGCGTAGAAATTTCCAGCCAGTGGTCACGTCCAGCGACCAAAAAAAGCTATGGTGTACATATTGTGGCCTTGAATATGCAAAATCCGGCGCCGATGGCGGCACTGCTGGCCCAGCAAAAAAATATTCGTGCCGCGCGCTCCAAACAGATTTGCGAGCTGCTGATTCCGCTGATTGGTGAAGATATTTATGCCGATGTGATTGCCAAGGTCGATAATGTGCCGGATCGGGTGACCCGTACCCATATTGCCAAAACCCTGGTGGAAAAAGGCTATGTCAGCCGGCCGCAGCAGGCCTTTGATAAATACATTAAAGAAGGCAAAAAAGCCTATGTGAAATTTGAAGGCTTGGGCTTGGAAGACACTATCCAGGTGATTCATGCCAGTGGCGGTTTTGCGGTGCTGGCGCATCCGACCCGTTATGATCTGTCGGCGACCAATATCCGTTACCTGATTGAAATTTTCGCCAAATTTGGTGGGGATGCTGTCGAGTTACCGCCGGCGATTGATCCAAGCTCTACCCGGCAGATGGTGGACCGGATGATTGCCGAGCATGGCTTAAAAGTCTCGGTCGGTAGCGATTTTCATGGTGAAAATATGCCGTGGATGAAACTGGGCAATATTCCCAGCCTGAAACCGGGGCAGGTCGGAATTTGGGAAAGTTTTGCCGATCTATCACCGGCGCTGACTGCGTAAACGTATTTCAGCATCAAAAAAAACCTCAGCTGGGCTGAGGTTTTTTGCTTTAGAGCAGGTTATTGTCCTGTGCCTGAATTGGTGGTGGTGTCGGTTTCCCCAAAGTCGAGAGTAATTCGATTTCAATGGTGCGCACCATCGCATCTAAAGGCAAGTCATTACTTTGCGTACCAAAAGGCTCTTCAATTTCCGAGCTTAGGGCGTCCAACCCCAAGAAGGTATAAGCCAGAATCCCGACCAGTAGTGGTGTCGCCAGCCCCAGCGTCGAGCCCAAGCTAAACGGCAGCATAAAGCAGAAAAAGTACACGGTACGGTTTAGCAATACCGAATAGGCAAACGGCAGCGGGGTGGTGGCAATCCGGTCACAACCGGTTTGCACCAGGCTAAGCTCCATCACATGCTGGTTCATCTGGCTGTAAATAATATCGGAAATTTCACCTTCTTTTAGGGCCTGCATTAGTTCCCATTGAATCAGGCTGAGGGTATATTGCGGCGCATTGGCCTGTTGATACAGCTGGGTTACGGCCTGCTGGCTCATACCGCTGGTTTCTACCAGTTCAGTCGGATTGGCAGTTTGATGGCGCAGACGGTCACGCAACACATTGGCAAACACAATCACATGCTGAATCACCCGTTCCCGGCGGCCTTGGGCCAGCATCCGGCAGTCGCGGTCAAAATGGCGCGCATTGGCAATTAACATGCCCCACAGTTTGCGGGCTTCCCACCAGCGGTCATAACAGGCCGAATTTTTAAAGCCAAGGAAAATCGACAGCACCACCCCAATTAAGGTAAAGCCGATCAGGGGGAAATCAGAGAAGTGAAAATACCCGACATAGGACAGGCCGCCGACAATCGCCGACAGCAACATGACCACACCCAAAGGCGGTAACACCTTCGGTAAGATGGTACCTCGCCAGGAAAATAACAGCCTAAATACGCTCGGTTGGTCACGTACAATCATGTCTGGGAATCAGCTTAAGTTTTTCATGATCTTCTGTGCTGGCCGGGTTTTTGTCAATATGTTGCGCTGCTTAAAATGTCGACTTGATGAGTTGATGTTCAGCAAAGGAAAAACTGCCTTCGGGAGCAATAATACAATGATCAATCAGGCGGATATCAACCAGCTGGCAGGCCTGCTGGATGCGCTGGGTCAATTGTAAATCGGCCGGTGAGGGCTGTGGCTGTCCCTGAGGATGATTATGACTGATCACCAGCGCCGTAGTGTTTTTCTGGATGGCAAAGCGTAGCAGCTGGTTGATCGAAATTTCACATGAATTGAGCGCGCCAAAAAACAGTTTCTTAAAACAGATTTTGCGCAGCTGCGCATCCAGGCACAATACTGCAAATACTTCCTGAGTTTCACCGAGCAGTTCAAAGCGTAAATAGTCCAGTAGCAGCCGGGAGGAGCTGAGTTCCAGTTTGTCCTGCTGCAAATGCTGGGCGGTATAGCGCCGGCCCAATTCCTTGACCGCCATCAGCTGGCTGTATTTACTTGGACCCATGCCATGAAACTGGCTTAAATCGGGCAGGGCGGCATCGAGTACCGCATTCAGGCTGCCAAAGGCCTGTAATAAATGACGGGCCAGTTCAACGGCAGAGTACTGCTGGGAGCCGGAGCGCAGGAAAATAGCCAGCAGTTCGGCATCGGAAAGACTGTGCGCGCCGTACTGGATCAGGCGTTCACGCGGACGCTCCTGTTCCGGCCAATGTTTAATACTGAAGTTCATTGTTGTTAGACTTATTGGTTATGAATTGTTATGGATTTCGCCCAGACATGTCTTGGGAATGACAATATTTAATGCTATTGTGAGCCCCACTGCAACAGAAAGGTAAGCTGTTCGTGAGTTTTGATTTAAGTGTCATTCCTAATAAAAATATTATTGTGGGTATTACTGGCGGTATTGCCGCCTACAAAAGTGCCATTCTGGTTCGCCGTTTAAAGGACGCTGGCTTTAACGTCCGGGTGGTGATGACCGAAGGGGCACAAGCCTTTATTACACCGCTGACCTTTCAGGCGTTGTCGGGCAATCCGGTGCATACCCAGTTGCTGGACCCGGAAGCCGAGGCCGGCATGGGGCATATTGAACTGGCACGCTGGGCCGATCTGGTGCTGATTGCACCGGCCAGCTGTGACACCCTGGCCAAATTTGCCGCCGGTCTGGCAGATGACTTGTTATCGACTTTATATCTGGCCACCAGTGCCCCGGTCTGGGTGGCACCGGCCATGAATCAGCAGATGTGGGCGGCCAAAGCTACGCAGCGCAATCTGGCGACGCTGGTAGACGATGGCGTGCATGTGATTATGCCGGAATCCGGCTCACAAGCCTGTGGTGATGTCGGTCTGGGCCGTATGCCTGAGCCGGAAGAGCTAGCGCGTCAGGTCACCGATTATTTCCATAAAGCGCAGCGTGCGATTGCTGAAAAATTTGGCTTACTGGCCAGCAAGCATGTGGTGATTACCGCCGGGCCAACCCGTGAAGCGATTGATCCGGTACGTTATATTTCCAATCATAGTACTGGAAAAATGGGCTTTGCCCTGGCAGCAGCCTGCTATGCAGCTGGCGCCAAAGTTACGCTGATTGCCGGGCCGGTCAGTCTGGATACACCAAACGGGGTCCGCCGTATTAATGTATCTTCAGCCGTGCAGATGCTGGACACCAGTATGCAGTTGCTGGATGAAGGCTGTGATGTGTTTATTGCCACCGCGGCGGTTGCCGATTATCGCGTGGCTGAAGTTGCAGAACACAAAATCAAAAAATCCGGAGATGAACTGGATATCGCCTTAATCAAGAATCCGGATATTGTGGCGACTATCGCGCAGCAGGACAAACGTCCGTTTATGGTCGGCTTTGCCGCTGAAACGCGCAATGTGGAAGAATATGCGGCCGGCAAACTGGTGGCGAAAAAGCTGGATATGATTGCCTGCAATGATGTGTCCCGTGCAGATATCGGCTTTGCCTCTGATGAAAATGCCATGACGGTGTTCTTTGCTGAAGGCTATCATCTGCCAAAACGCGATCTGGAAAAAGCCTCCAAGCAGGAAATTGCCCAGCAGCTGGTCGAAGCCATTCATGATGCCTTGCACCATGATCCGGCGCAGGATGAAGCCTTCTGATCTTGTCAGAACAAATAAAAAAGCCCTGCAAGTGCAGTAATGCCAGTCAGTTAAGAGATTGACTGGCTTTTTCTTGGGTATTTTTGAGGTTTTCCTTTTACAACCCTTGGGTAACTCCTCATCCGTCTCTCAGGTATAACATACCGATTAGATTTCTCCATTA